>JAEWAH010000276.1 GCA_023391725.1 Bacillota bacterium
TTCCCACCATCTCCGCGGCGTATCGAATCAGCTCCGCACAGGGGCGCTTCTCTGGCATCAGGCTGACCGGCAGGGGGTCCGGCGCGCCTTCGGGCCAGAGCAGGTCACGGCAGATAAAGGTGTTATACTTTTCGCGGAATTCTTCTCCCATATCATGGATCAGATCATAATGGGCCGCTTTTTTTGCGGGATCCTTGGGGTCGGTATTGCCGCACACGGCGCCCATGACCATAAACGCTCCGGTCAAAGCGCCGCACACTTCCCGAAGCCTGCCCATCCCCCCGCCAAAAGGAGCGGAGAGCTTTAATGCTGTTTCATAATCAATTCCGGTCTCATCGCTGAACGCGGCGAAAACTGCCTGGGCGCAGTTGAACCCCTGGTCGTGCAATTCCGATGCTCTATCTGCATGGGTCATAAGAAAGCTCATTCCTTTCCTTCCGTGCATCCATTCATGATATCCATCCCATTATACCGGATTTTGGACGGATGGCAATCGAAAGATGCGGGGAGGGAAAGGCTTTTGGATTGGCGAAATCTAGGGCATTTTTGCAAAAACATCCCTCCCCGCTCCTCTTTATGCTATAATATCCCCATTAAAATCTGCCAGAGAATGGATGAAGGCTATGCAGGCAAAAGAGGTAGCCCTGCTTGCGGGGCGGGTCAGGGAGAACATCGGAAAAGTGATCGTGGGCAAAGGCGAGGTCGTGGAGCTGTTGCTTTCGGCTATCCTGGCCCGGGGTCATGTGCTATTGGAGGATGTGCCGGGCACCGGCAAGACCATGCTGGCCCGAAGCCTGGCCAGGTCGGTCTCCTGCGGGTTTGCCCGCATCCAGTTCACCCCAGACCTGATGCCCTCCGACATTACGGGCACCAGCGTCTACCAGCCCAGGACCGGGGAATTTGAGTTCAAGCCCGGCCCGGTGTTCACCAATATCCTGCTGGCGGATGAGATCAACCGGGCAACGCCCCGCACCCAATCCGCTCTCTTGGAATGCATGGAGGAGCGTCAGGTCACCGAAGGCGGCGTCACCCGCCCCCTGGAGCCGCCTTTTTTAGTCATCGCCACGCAAAACCCCATCGAGATCCAGGGCACCTTCCCCCTGCCCGAGGCGCAGCTGGACCGCTTTTTGATGCGCATTTCCATGGGGTATCCCACCGCCAGCGAGGCAGCAGATATCTTGCAAAGGTTTTTGAAGGACGATCCTATCGTGACCCTTTCCCCGGCTGTATCCCGGGAGGAGTTGGTGGCCGCCCAAGGCGCGCTGCCTTCTGTGACCGTCTCCCAGCCGGTGATGGAATACATGATCGCCCTGTGCGAGGCTACCCGCAAGCTGGAGCAGGTGATCCTGGGCGTGAGCCCCCGGGGCATGCTCTCGCTCATGCGCGCGGCTCAGGCGCTAGCGCTCGTTAGGGAGAGGGACTATGTGATCCCTGACGACGTAAAGGCCCTGGCGGTCCCCGTTCTTTCCCACAGGGTGATCTTGCGGGGGATGTACGGCAAGACAAGTGCTGCGGAAGCGCTGATCCGGGATATTCTCAAAACCGTTCCCGCACCCACCGAGGAGAAGGCCTGATGGACGCCTTGCTGATGCTTCTTGTGTTGGCGGCACTATTTGTGGTGCAGGGCTTTTTGCTCAAGCACTTTGCTTTTTCCCGCCTGGAATATCGCCGCTCCTTTTCGCGAAGCGCGGGCTTTGAGGGGGAGGAGGCCTTTTTGGTGGAGGTCATCCGCAACCGAAAGCTCCTGCCCATCCCATGGCTGCGGGCGGAATCAAGGCTGTCGCCAAACCTTGGGTTCGGCGCGGACGCAGAGCTTACCATCACGGGGGAGCGGTACCACAAAAGCGTGTTCTTCCTGGGCCCCTGGTCGCAGATCACCAGGACCCATACGGTGAAACTGAAAAAGCGCGGCTTTTATAAGGCCGGGTCTGTGGCCGTGACAGCAGGCGATCTTTTCGGCGTGGGCGCGGCCCAGCGGCAGTTCGAAAACAGCGCCGATATCAAAGTGTATCCAAGGCTTCTTGATCCAGAGGAGTTTTTGCCGCCCTCATCCCGGTGGCAGGGGGATCTGCTGGTCAAGCGCTGGATCGTGGATGATCCCTTTTTGGTAGGCGGCATCCGGCCCTATCGCTTTGGGGACAGCCCCCGGGATATCCACTGGGCGGCCTCGGCCCGGGCGGGAGAACTGCAGGTGAAGGTGCGGGAGCATACCGCCTCGCCTCAGCTGCTGGTGGTTTTGAACGCCCAGATGAGCGAGCATCAATGGGCGGACTTGATGGAGTACGAGCAGCAGGTAATCGAGTACGGCATTTCCCTGGCTGCCAGCCTATGCGTACAAACGCTGCGCCAGGGCCTTGCGGCAGGCTTTGCCGCCAACATCCCTCTGGACAAAGGCGCGGAGCCACTCATCATGCCCCCCGCCCGCTACGCCGCCCGGGAGGAGGAACTGCTCTCGGCCATGGCTCACCTGACCATCCTGCGCACCCATACCTTCTCTTCTCTGCTGGATAAATTGATGGCCTTTACCGGGCTGGACATCGTCGTGCTCTCTCCCTACGACAGCGAAACGATCCAGATGAAGCTGAATGCCCTCAAAATCAGGGGGAACAGCGTATCCGTGCGGCTGCTTGACAAGCAGGCGGCGGCCTTTGCACGGGGAGAAAGCGAGGCGGCTCATGGAGCATAAGACAGCCGTCCCCGGGCGGCGGATCACCCTCCGGATTTTGGGCGCCAAGCTTTCCGCAGCGTGTTTGATGTACCTGGGCCTGTCCCCGGTGTTTTTGTGCGCGGGGGTATACTTAACAGGCGGGTTGACAAAGAGTACTTTACTTCCTATCCTTGCCATTCTTTTGACGATGGCGGCAGGGCTATTGCCGGGCAAATGGCGCAGAATCGGCTTCATACCGGCGCTAATTTTACAGGCAGGCGCTCATATCCTGTTGCTTAGAAGCGGGACTTGGGTCGAACTGCTGTTTTTGCTGCCTTGTCTGTGGATGATGCTTCTTCTCCTGCCTGCCATGGCACGGCCTGTGGGGTTGGAGTGGCCGCTTTCCTACCTGAGCACCGGCGTTATGCTGCATCTTGCCGGGCAGATCCTCAAAAACCAAGAGATCTTTGCCCCGGTGGGGACCTTGCTGTCCTTCTTCTTTTCCGGGTATCTGCTCTTGGCCATCTTCACCGTTAACCGCTATTGCCTGCTGGCCGGGATGGGCGGAGACAAGGCCATTCCGGCCCGGCTCCTTTCCAGGAACCGCTGGCTGCTGATATTGACCGGTGCAGTGGCGGCCATCGCCGCAAACTTCAAAAGCCTGCAAGCCGCGGCCACGGCTGCGTGGGCCTTTGTGAAATATCTTTTGCTGCAAGTCATCCTGTGGCTGAGCACCTTCTTGGCCCCTCTCGCACCGCCTCAGGATCAAGGGGGAGCCGGGGACGGGGAAATGATGCTCCCACCCGTGGAAGCAAGTGAGCCCAGTTTGCTGGCCGTTATCCTTGAAAAAGTGATGATCGTGCTGGGAACCATCATTGTGGCTGCCATCGCCGTTGCGGGGCTGTACATTCTCGGGCGCGGGCTGCTGCGGCTCATGCGGAAGCTCATGGCCCGCATCCGGGAATACTCCAAAGCCATTGGCGAAAGTTATGAGGATAAGACTGAGAGCCTCTTTGATTGGGGCGCGGTGCAGCGGTCGGCCGGAGAACGGCTTCGGCGGCTGGTGACTCGCCCCGCGCGGCCGCCCGCCTGGGAAAAGCTCTCCCCCCGGGAGGCGGTGCGAAGGGTTTATGCCCTTCTGGCTGGGCGCAAACCGGATATGGAAACTTCCCTTACCGCCCGGGAGGCGCTCCTTGGCGGTAAACTGAACGTGAAGCCGGAGAACGCTGCCCAAATGGCAGCCACATATGAGGCCGCCCGGTACAGCACCCACCACGTCACGCAAGAAGACGCCGTCTTCATGCGCAAGGGGGCAGGGGTATGAAAGGGCTATGCCTCCATTTCCGCGATGGGATCGGGATAGACGGCCCCGGTATCCCCCAGATGGAGCCGGGCGCGGCCGGGGGAAAGCTTCTTGGAAAGCGGTGTTAAAAGCTTAAGCGCCGCCAGCTCAAAATCCTCCCTGGTTTTAAAGGATTCATTTGTACAGGATTGTTCACTCTTTAGGCCTCCTGGCGATCTCAAAAGTCTGTGACGTGAGGGCGGTTTCCGGCTGGATCAAGGTCAGCCTGAAGAGG
Organism: Bacillota bacterium; assembly: GCA_023391725.1. Classification (GTDB taxonomy): domain Bacteria; phylum Bacillota; class Clostridia; order Christensenellales; family Aristaeellaceae; genus JAEWAH01. Next base: position 4,225 of record JAEWAH010000276.1, read on the forward strand.
CTGCCGGGGAAGCTTTTGGCCATGCGCCTGTCGGTAACGGGGATCTCGCGGCAGCTCACTTGGAGTTCCGGGTCGAAGTGCAGTTCGATCTCATCCGCCTGCGCTATACCGCTTTCCAATTGGGGCCGGTGCCTGAATATAAACACCCAGGTCACATCATGTTTGGATTTCAGCTCCACACTGTCGGTGAGCAGCAGCTTATCCTTTTGAAGCTTTGCTTCACGTTTGAGGGAAATGATCCCCGCCTTTTTGGGATACGCTGCGGCAATGTCCAGAGACATACCGTCCTCGGCAAACGATACATTCCGGGCGGCATGCTTGATTCCCGCGTCCTGCTCGAATTCGTCGATCAGGGGCACGTTGTGGTTCATGCTCCTGGTGTTCCATAATGTATACCGCTCCGGGCCAAAGGTCTTGGCGGTGTAGGTCATGTTCCCCGCGTCCACGATCTGCGGCTCCCCGTCCAAATACACCAGGAAGGAGCCAACATCGTTGTGGTTGTGGTTCTCACCGTTGTGGCCGCCTTTCATGGCTACATATAAGCCGTTTTTCATGGCGGACCAGACCTGCAAGTCGGGCAGGACACAAGTGAAATCTCCCATTTGCGCCTGGACGGAGGGGGCCGCGGCCACGGGCTGGAACAGCTTGCACAAAACCCTAAAGGTCTCCGGGGTATCCTTGGGCAGAAGGGATTTTTCGAAGCTTGCGATCTGCGCGCCCAGGGCGGCCAAGGACTTATTGTTGATGCGCAGGCCGTAGCGGAAAACCCGCTCGCCGTCAAGAGCCGGCCTTGCGTCACAGTCGGCGAAGTTCCAATACCAGGGCCCTGCGATATGGGCGTGCAGGGGGAAGGAGCCGATATTTTGGATCAGCGGATCATCATAGAAGGAAGCCTTGCCGCCTGTGAGGGAATACAAGTGTTCCAGGCAGTCCAATAAGGAGCCGCCGGCCATGTTCCAGTAGCTGACGCCCTCGTCGCACCCGCCGTCCGCAGGCATTACATCCAGATAGCTGTCTAGCATGCGCAGCGCCCGCGCCATGCCTTCCGCCAAGCGGCTGTCCTCCATGGGAACAAGCAGCAGCGAGGCCATCACGTTGGAGAGGATCCAGGGCGTCCAGTTGTTTACATCCTTGCGGATCATGCCCATCCACCAGAAATCATCGTGATGGAAGAACGGTTTCAAAATGCGGCGCTCCGCCTCCTGAATCACCCGGCGCCGGATGATGGGCGAAACCTCGTCCAACTTCTCCCAAAGCAAGTAGCATGTCCACAGAACAAGGGAGGAGGTCTGGGCGGCGAACAGGTCGATATAGGGGTTATCGATATCCGGCAGGGGATGCTCATTCTCGGGGCGGGAGCCTGGGTGGGAGGAGCCGTTATGGGCGCTGACGCCCCAGAAGCTTTCCTCGCAGATGCACCAAAGCCCGTCCACCACCTGGTCCAGATAATCGCCATTATAGTCGATGCATTCGGCAAGCATCGAGAAAAGCAGCATCCGCCGGCGCTTGAAAAACGGCGTTTCAAAGATCACCCGGTCCCCTGTGCGAACAAAGGCCAAGAATTGGGTCGCGGAGAGTGCCGGATAGGGTTCTTCCCGCTGGTCGTTTGCCGCTGCGAGGACCTCTTCCCGAAGCGCTTTGGGCAGGCCCTCCCAGGCTTTGCGGCGGGTGGCCGGGGGAATGGGAAGCCGTGTATCAGCGGGTGCAAACAGCTTGCGCAGGTCGTTCTTCTCCAGGAATTCCGTAAACATGTGAACCCCTCCCGGTCGCAGGCAGCACTGCGGACTTGAGAAATAGCAAAGTTATTTTCCCAAGTATTATCCTTTCAATCCGGTGGTGGAAATTCCTTCAATGACAGCGCTGAATTTGTGGATCCGGCAGGCGCTTGTTTTGGTTTGTACTTTGCCCGATTGAATGAACAACCCGATTCTTGTATAATGAGTTCAAAGGTCAAGGGAATATGCGCCTGTCACACAGATGAATAGGGGAGCGGGAGGGATCGCATGAACTGGCAGGGAAAAAAGAAAGCGGTCACGTTCAGTTATGACGATGGGGTGGAGCAGGATATCCGCCTCATTGCGCTGATGGACAAATACCATTTGAAAGGGACGTTTAACCTGAATTCCGGCATGGCCGACTCCAGCAACACATTCATCAAGGGCGATGTGACCGTGCATCATCTGGATTTTGATAAGCTGGCTGAAGTGTACAAGGATCATGAAGTCGCCTGCCATACGCTGACGCATCCGCACTTGGAGCAGCTGACAGATGAGCAGATGCATCATGAACTCCGGGCGGACAAACAAAACCTGGAGCGTTTGTTCGGGCGGAAGATAGTGGGCATGGCGTATCCCTTCGGGACGTATGACGAGCGTGTGATGAAGATCGTCCGGGAGGAAGGGTTCTTGTACGCGCGAACTGTCAAGAAAACAGAGGGCTTCGGGATCAGCAGCGATCTTATCTGCCTGGAATCTACCTGCCACCATAACCATCCGGACCTGATGGGATTGATCCGCAGGTTTCTTGATTTGGAGGCGGATGCCCCCCAGCTGTTCTACCTGTGGGGGCACAGCTATGAGTTTGATGAGCTCCGGAATTGGGATATGATTGAGGAAGCTATGCGCCTGCTATCGGGCCATGATGATATATTCTACGGGACCAACGCCCAGGTGCTGTGCGGGGCGTAAGTCCGATTTAGCGGGAAGGATAATGAAAATGCGCTATTCCGTTTGTCTGCCTGCGGTATTTAATGGGATGGACCCTGTGGAAGCCATGCGCCGCGTCAAGAAGCTTGGCTTTGAGGCGGTGGAGTTCTGGTCCTGGTGGGACGCCGATCTGGACGCCATCGCCCGAGCACGGCAGGAACTTGGCTTGACCATCACGACCTTTTGCACGAAATTCGTGAGCATGACGGACAAAAGCAAGAGGCAGTTGTATTTGGAAGGGCTGAAAGAGAGCATTGATGCTGCGAAAAAGTGCGGCGTAAAGATGCTCATCACCCAGGTGGGGAATGACACGGGGAAAAGCTGGGAACAGCAGATGAGAAATGTGCTGGAAGGCTGCAAAGCGGCTGTACCTATTTTGGAGAACGCCGACATCACCCTGCTTGTGGAGCCGCTGAACATAAAAGTAGACCACAAGGGGTATTTCCTGTCCATGTCTTCGGATGGTTTTGCATTGATCCAGGATGTGGGAAGCCCTCGCGTCAAGCTTTTGTATGACATCTACCATCAGCAGATCACCGAAGGAAATCTCATTCCCACAATCATCAAGAACATCGGGGATATCGGCCATTTCCACGCCGCGGGGCATCCTGGGCGGCATGAGCTGGATACAGGCGAGATCAATTATCCCAATGTATTCCGTGCCATCCTCGAGGCGGGGTATCAGGGGTATGTGGGGCTGGAGTACTTCCCGGTGCGGGAGCCGGAAGAAGGGCTCAGGGCGCTGGCAGAGGGCGGAAAAAAGTAGGCAGGGGGAGGTCTCCGCCGCAAGGCCCGCTGGGACCTGGTTTAGTAATGATGATTTAGCGGTGAGGTCATGATATGATAAGACGATGCTCAAGTCGCTATGTACACAGTTGCATGAAATCAGCCCACCCAAAGCCTTCCCCTCTTCAGAGGGGAAGGTGGCGCGCCAGCGCCGGATGAGGTGTAGAATTGACAAAGGAGAGGTGCCACTGAGCACCTCATCCGCCTCCTTCGTCGGCACCTTCCCCGCTAAAAGCAGGGAAGGCTTTTGGTACACCTCCTGCCAGCAGTCTAGCCGCCTGCTTGCGTTAAGCCAGAGTATATCTCACCGCTAAATCATCGGCAGATGATTGAAAATGCATAGCGCCCCGCCAAAAAAGAAAGCGGGTGGACTTTCATCCACCCGCCTTTTCTTACTTCCTGTACCTTCTGTAATAGTAGTAACTGTCGCTTTCCATGTTCGGTTGTTTATGGCCGATGGGTGTGCGCCTTTCAAACAGTTCGAAGCCGCATTTTTCCGCCAGGCGGCAGGAGGGGGCATTGGCGCAATCGATGGTCAGCATAATGAACTTCAGGTCGGATACCTGAAAGCACCACTCTGCCAGGACGTTTACGGCCTCCTGGCTATAGCCGCGGCGCTGGTATGCTTCCGACATGAAGTAGGCCATCTCCACCTCGCAAAGTGTTTCCTCAATCCCCATACCCGCCATGCCGATCATTTCGTCAGTATCAGGAAGGGCGATAACGTATCGCTTGTTATCGTATACATCGGTTGAATCCTTTTTGCTATTCATCCAGTCGATAAACTTGTAATAGTTCTCCGGCTTTGAAAAGCCATCCGACCAATCGGGCATGAAGCGCACGATGTCAGCCTCATGGACGATGCGGCACAGGTTTTCCGCGTCTTTTCTTTCAAAGTCGCGCAGGACAATGTTTGGCGTTTGAATGCGCATAGAAGTTCACTCCAATTTCATTTGTGCAGTGGAACGCTTGGAATATTCGGCATAGCTGATACAAATCCTTCCATGAACAAATATGTAAATAGCAAAGAGTAACTTATCAAAAACCGCACGCCG
>JAEWAH010000311.1 GCA_023391725.1 Bacillota bacterium
GATGCTTCCAACATGACGGTCAATAGCTGGGAGACCGGCTTTTTGCTGGAGGAAAACGGCGTGCAGGTCAGCGTGTTTAGTAAAAATGGCATGCCTGACGACCTGACCCAGCATCTGCTTACATGGCAGCTGGCCGCCCGCGAGGGCTGCCTTCCTCTGTTTGCCTTCCCCGATACCCCTAGGGCCATCGGCGACATCGGCCCCGTCCGGTGGAAGTGGGACGCCGCCGCCTTAACAAATGAAGAGCGGGAGGCCCTTTTGCGCCAGCATGACCTTCATCACGACGGACTGCTTGCGATGCTGGCCTTTATAAGCGTGTTGGCTGGCGGGGGCATAAGCATTCAGAATTTGATGGATCAACTGCCCAAGGCCCACAGGGTCCGGATCGATGTGCCATGCCCCCCCGGCGAGAAGGGGCGCATCCTGCGCCTGCTCAGCGAATCCGCCCGGGACAAGGAGCTGGGAGAAGGCGTCCGTATCCGTCACGGCAGCGGCTCCGTATGGCTTACTCCTTTCCAGGACCGGGCCGCATTCCGGGTGCAGACAGAATCCTTCGACGCGGAATTTGCCAATGAGCTGTGCAGCCATTACTCCGGCCGCATCGCCCGCCTGGCGCGTGTGCAAGACAAAAAGGATGAAAAAGGAAGCCCATCTGCCATTCAATGACCCTTGACACGGGCTTAAATTTTCGCATATAATAATTGCAGCAGCACGCTCCTGAAGTGTGCGCCAGCGCTTTGGTTTTACCCACATCTCCACATGAGGAGCCCGGGTTCGTGCATGGATGCCATGCCCCCGTTTTGATAACGTCAGGGGACGGCAGAAATGCAAGACAGGGCACCAAGCCTGCTTTAGAAGCGGGTGAGAAATCTCGGCGCAACGGCACTTTGGGGCGCTGCATAGTAAGCCCCGCAAGGGGATGCCCCTTTTGACAAGCCCAAAAGAAAATCAAAAGATCCAAAAATCCCGCCTCTTTAAAAGGCGGTTTTTTTACTTTTTTGGGGCTCGCGTTTCCTTTTCTTTTGCCCTTGCCCATGGTATAATCTTCCCATCTGTTCCTGGGGAGGAGACTGATGGGCACATCAAGATCCAGGTTTTTGTGTTGCCTCGCGGCGATCATCCTATGGATGGCGCCCGCCTTGGGCGAACACCGTACCTTCCTGACCGATGGGGAACTCCCCAGTTTCCCCAAGGACTATCTTGTATCGGACGCGACGGAAAACCCTATCCAATTGACTGTGACTTTAGCCGGCGACTGTACCATAGGCGGCACGGAGCAAGGCAACCGCCAAGCTACGGGGCTGACACAAAAGGTACTCAATAAGGGGCTGGATTATCCCTTTTCAGGTCTGCTTCCCCTCTTCTCGCAGGACGACCTGACCATTGTCAACCTGGAAGGTGTGCTTTCAGACGACAGCAAGGGAGAAAACAAAGAAAAAAACTTTGCTTTCAGAGGCCCGGCCGCCCTTTCCGGGGCATTGCCGCTGGGCAGTGTGGAAGCCGTGAACCTGGCAAACAACCACACCCAAGACTATGGCGAAACAGGCCTTGCGAATACGCTTAAGACGCTTGACGGCCAGGGTATCGCCTATGCGGGGAATGAATGGCTGTGTGTCTTTCAGGCGAAAGACATGAAAATCGGGCTGGCCGGAATCACAGGCAGCCTCACCCAGGCAAAGAAGGATCTCATCATAAAGCAGATCGCCCTTTTGCAGGAAGCCGGATGCCAGGTCATCATCTATTCCCTGCACGCGGGCCAGGAGTATGTGAAGAAGCACAACAGCGCCCAGCGGAACATGGCCCGCTTTCTCATCGACGCCGGGGCGGATGCGGTGGCGGGCCACCATCCCCATGTGGTGCAGGGCATTGAAATTTACAAGGGCCGTCCCATTTTTTACAGCCTTGGCAACTGCGTGTTCGGCGGCAACAGCCACCCAAAGGAGCGCGGCGCACTGGCCGTGAGCATTACCTTTTCCCTGGAGCAGGGCAAAATAAAAGGCATACAGACATCTCTGTATCCTATATATATTACGGGGTCGGGCCGCATAAACGATTATCGCCCCCAGCTGCTCACGGGTAAGCAGGCGGATGCGGTCATAAAGCAAGTGCAGCAGGACACGGCCTTTACCCTCCCCCCATACCGGGAAGGCGAAGGCGCGCAGCTGGCCCTGATCCCGCCGGAGCAATAATCCTTTATTGGAGGAACCATGAAAAAGACGCTGATTCTTGTCCTTTCGCTTATTTCTTTAATGATTTTGCCCGCCCGGGCGGAAGAAGTAAACTTCACCCTTTCCTTTGCGGGGGACTGTACCCTGGGCAGCGAGGAATATCTGCATAAACGTGATACATCGTTTGTTGCCTTCATCGAAAAATACGGGATGGATTACCCATTTGAGAAAGTGCGTGATCTCTTCCTTAAGGATGACTGGACGCTGGTGAACCTGGAATGCGTCCTTGCCGACAGCTCCAAGGGGGAAAACAAAAAAGAAACCTACCGTTTTCGCGGCCCCACATCGTTTACCGGCATTCTAAAAGCCGGCGGCGTGGAGATGGTCAACCTTGGCAATAATCACACCGATGATTACGGAAAGGTTGGCCTTCAGAGCACCATGGAGGCGCTGAAGACTGCTGAAATCCCCTACAGCTATCAGGATGACATCTACATCCTGGAGAAAGGCGGGATCAAAATCGCTTTTCTTGGGCTTACCATCACAGCCTACAGCGGCCACGGTGAAGCGCTGAACAAGAGGATCGCCTCGCTCAAGAAGGACGAAGGCTGCCAGTTCGTGGTCGTATCCCTGCATTTTGGGCAGGAATATTCCCTTTCGCACAACAGAAGCCAAAGTTACACCGCCCACCAGGTCATCACCAGCGGAGCGGACCTGGTGATTGGTACGCATCCCCATTGCTTGCAGGGGATCGAGATCTTCAAGAACCGGCTGGTTCTCTACAGCCTGGGCAATTTCAGCTTTGGCGGAAACGGCAAGATCAAGGACAGGGGCCTTGAGGCTTACATCGCCCAAGTGAAAGTCACCTTCAAGGATGGTGTTTTTTCCAGCCAGCAGCTGAACATTATCCCGGTCCATACTTCCAGCATCCCGCCGCTGAACAACTATCAGCCGTATCTGGTGAAAGGAAAAGAAGCCCAGGCCATTGTAGACCAAATGCAGAAGGATACGCCTTTCCCTCTGAACCCTTACCGGGAAGGCATTGGCGCTATGCAGGTGCCCGTCCCCGCCAAATGACTGGATTTACCTTTGGGTAAAACTGGTGTATAATAAGGTCATTCCAACCAAAGAGGGTCTTTATATGCAGGAATTCATCCAGCAGGTCATTTCACAGATGCAAAAGCGCGGCTTTGAGGTCGTGCCATTGGAAACGGCCCAGGAAGCCCGGGAGCTTCTTCTTGATCGCATCCCCGAGGGAGCCAGCGTGGGCGTAGGCGGCTCTATGACCATACGGGAGCTGAACATCGTCCCCATCCTTCGCGAGCGGGGCCATCAGGTGTCCTGGCACTGGGACGTGCCCAAGGAGGAAGGCCCTGCGGCCAGGGCCAAAGCCCGCCTGGCGGATGTTTACCTTGCCTCCAGCAATGCCGTCACAAAGGATGGGCAGCTGGTGAATATTGACGGCACGGGGAACCGTGTAGCCGCCATGTTTGATGGCCCCAAGCAGGTATATCTTGTCGTCAGCCACTCAAAGCTGGTGGATGGCGGACTGAACACCGCCATTGCCCGCATCAAGCAGTATGCCTGCCCAGCCAACGCAAGGCGCTTGAATCTTGATACTCCCTGCGCCCATACTGGCATTTGCAAGCCCCAGACCTGCGGGGACGACTGTATGTGCCACATCACCGTCGCCCTCTCCATGCCGCCCAAGGGCAAAAAGATAACGGTGCTGTTGGTGGAAGAAACGCTTGGCTACTGATTTTTTACTGTCAACAAAAGACTCCCCATCCAATCATGCTCGGATGGGGAGTCTTTTCTATCATCTCAATCATTTAGCAATTCCAGTAACGTCAAACTCTTAATGCGCCACTGGCCATTTTCTTTGGTAAGCACCGCCCGGTATTTGGCGCTTTGCCATTTGGGGGGATTGAGCAGCGCCTCCCCGCCGGCGGCAAGCAGCGCTTCCCGGTCCTCGCTCTTCACCCGCCCGTCGATGCGGGGAATGCTCTCGGTAATATCGGCCCGGGCAGTATCCTCCCAAGGCCAGCACCACATCCTCTCCATTTGCAGCCTGTGGTCGATACCCCGGATGGTATAGTGAATGTATGGGGAATTCCCCTGCCCCGCCAGGAGCAGAGCTTCATCCCGGTCCAGAAAGCTGTTCTGAAAGTACTTATTCAGCTCCGCTCCGCTTTCCTGCAGCATGATCACCTGCGCTCGCTTGGCCATGCCATCCTTGAGCACGATATAAATGTTGGTGGCGTTCATGGAATAATAAAATGCCACTGTCATCAATGCCAACACGGCGCAGATCAGCATCAGCCTTGTAGCCAGGTACCATACAAACCGTCGCAGATACTTCACGAAAGCGGCTCCTTTCGCCCGGATGAACATACAACGATCAAAGTCCATCCTCCCATGCATTATACCGCAATTCATGTTTGTACGCAACGAAGGCTACAGGGAATGTTTGACTCTGTCCCGCTCCTCCGCCGCTTTACCGTCGTTGAAGCGGTCAAGCGTGCCCACCAGATAGCCTGTGATCCGACGGATGCGATGGAAGGGCTGATTTCCAAAGTCATAGCGCAAGTCCACATAATCGCCGTCTAACCGGATCTCGATCCCCCGGGGCGTCCGCCCAAATCGTTTTTGCGCCTGCTCCAAATATGCGTCGATCTCCTGCTGATCAAGAGCCCCGTTTACGACATTTACTTTGCATTCCATATTCATCACCTCCTTAGTTAGCACATACCCTAAGCAAAAGATGATGAAACACTTTTGGCGCAGCTCTCTCAATATGCAGTATTGTTCCGGCCGCGAACACCATATATGGAGCTACAAGGTCTTCACCATGGACCACCTTTGGGACCTGCGGCGAAACGCCGGGAGGTTCCTCCGCTCCCAGCGGCTTTGAGCAAGGAATTGCATCTGCCTGCGCAGCTTGCGCTTCTCATCGTACCAGTACATCAACCAGTTCAGCATTGACCTTTCCTCCTTATACCCTGTCGAAGCCGGAGAAATCCAGCTGAAGAAGCCGGCCCAGCTCCTCCCGCTTGCTCTTTCGGGGCGTGCGCTGGCCATACTCGTACTTTTGATAGGCGCTGCGGGAGATGCCGCAGGCGTCCGCCACCTCGGTCTGTGTCAGGCGGGCCAGTAGCCGTGCCTGCACCAGCCAGCTCCGGTAGGCCATTGCCCGGCGCTGCCTCTCCTGCCAAACTTCAACTTTTTGCTGCATCATGCGTATTCCCTCCATATGCGAACGTTTGTTTGCATTATATCTTTTGGCACATTTTTTGTCAATACCTTTTCAATTTTTTCTTGTGAATAAGTCAATCACCATTGTCGCTTCCTGGCACATGGGCGCAGGGTTTCGCGCTCTAAATCAACATATTCAGGGGTGACGTCATCATATACTGTGAATAACGCGACGCGGGGAGGGGCCGGTATGAAAATAGGCGGGGAAGTATTCCTGCTGGTGAACACCCTGGCCAACGGCCTGTCCCTGTGGCTGGCGGCGCGTCTGCTTGGCACGCCGCCCCCCAACCCAAAGCGCCTTGCGTGGGCCTCCCTGGCCGGCACCGCCTATGGCGTAGCCGCTTTCCTGCCGGGGTTTTCTTTTTTGAAAACGATTCCTTTCGTTCTCTTATCCTCCCTGATCATGGCAAAGATCCTGCTCCCGAGCGTAAGGCCGCAAGTTTTGTACAAGGCGGCCCTTCTGACACTGCTTTGCGGGCTGCTGCTGGGGGGCCTCGGCAGCTGGCTCATGCAGCAGGGGCTTTCCGCATGGCTGGCCTTTGGAACGCTGTTTTTGTCGATGGCGGGGGCCGCGTTCTTTTGCGTTTACAGGATCAAGGCACCTTCCCGGGTGACGATGGTGGAGATCGCCATTGCCGGCGACGGTTTTTCAGATCCCATCCGCCTCCCCGCCATGCTGGACACCGGCAACCAGCTCACTGATCCCATCACGGGACTGCCTGTAGTTGTGGCTTCTTCCAGTGCCTTAAAACCCATCCTCCCCGCCGCTGTAAAGCCGGAGGACCCGGAAACGCTGCCCATGGGTTTTCGGCTTTTGCGTGTACAAACCACAGCCGGACACCGACTGATGATGTGCTTTCATCCCACTCTTTTTCGCGTGCAGCTGGAGGGCACCTGGCATGAAAGCCACGCTCTCGTTGCCATAGCCCCCACCGGCTACGACGGTGCTCAGGCCCTGGTGCCTGCCGCCGTGGTGGAGGCACTGTAATAAAGGAGGGAAACCCGCATGCGCCGCGTCCGGCTTGACTTCCCCAAAAGATGGTATGCTGCCCTGCGCAGGAAGGTGCTCATCTGGCTTGCCCTTTTACATCCAGGCCAGGTCCATTACATCGGCGGGCCCGACCCGCTGCCCGTCCCCCTGACGCCTCAGGAGGAACGGCTGCTGGTGGAGCAATTGAAGGATGACGACGGCACAGTGCGCTCCATATTGATCGAGCGCAACCTGCGCCTGGTGGTATTCATCGCCAGGAAGTTTGAGAATACCGGCATCGCGCTGGAAGACTTGATCTCCATTGGCACTATAGGTCTTATCAAAGCGGTGAACACGTTTGATCCGGAGAAGAAGATCAAGCTGGCCACCTATGCCTCCCGGTGCATTGAAAATGAGGTATTGATGTTCTTACGCCGCAACAGCCGGACCCGGCTGGAAGTTTCCCTGGATGAGCCGCTGAAAACCGACTGGGACGGCAATGAACTGCTCTTGTCCGACGTGCTGGGCACCGAGGGCGACATGGTATACAAATGTATTGAAGAAAGCGTGGAAAAGCAACTCCTCTCCTATGCCCTTGATCATTTGAGCCCCAGGGAGCAGCGCATCATGCAATTGCGTTTCGGCTTATCAGGCGGTCAGGAAAAAACCCAAAAAGAGGTAGCGGATATCCTTGGTATTTCGCAATCTTACATCTCCAGGCTGGAAAAACGCATCCTATCAAGGCTTCATGTCGAACTGACACGCATCAGCAGTTAGTTTGTCGCACGGCATAAAACCCCCCTCATGGGGTCATACTGCATTCATCCGGAATCGTGGAGGAATGTGGTATGGCAACAGGAAAAGTAGAAATCTGCGGCGTAGACACGTCCTCTCTCCCCGTGCTTACCAACGAGCGCATGCGCCAGCTGTTCCCCTTGGTCCACAGCGGCGACCAGTTGGCGCGGGAAGAATTCATTCGTGGCAATCTGCGCCTTGTGCTCAGCGTGATCCAGCGCTTCAACAACCGCGGTGAAAATGTGGACGACCTGTTCCAGGTAGGTTGCATCGGGCTCATCAAAGCCCTGGACAACTTTGATGTCACTCAAAATGTCCGTTTTTCTACCTATGCGGTGCCCATGATCATCGGCGAGATCCGCCGGTATCTGCGCGACAACAACGCCATCCGCGTGAGCCGCTCCCTTCGGGATATCGCCTACAAGGCGCTGCAGGCTCGCGACCGCCTGGCCGGTTCTCTCAATCGGGAACCTACCGTAACCGAACTGGCCGCCGAGCTGCACATTCCAAGGGAGGATGTGGTGTTCGCCCTGGAGGCCATCCAAGACCCGGTATCCCTCTTTGAGCCCGTATACAACGACGGCGGTGACGCCATCTATATCATGGACCAGGTGAAGGACGACAAACACGTGGACGAGGCCTGGCTGGAAGAGATCACCATCAAGGAAGCCATGCGAAGGCTCAACGACCGGGAAAAACGCATCCTGCGCCTGAGGTTCTTTGAAGGCCGGACGCAGATGGAAGTGGCCAACGAGATCGGCATTAGCCAGGCACAAGTTTCAAGGCTCGAAAAAAATGCCCTGCTCCATATGCGAAAGCATGTGCAGGTACAGCAAATGTGATACAGCAAAGAGCGCCGGGTCCGGCGCTCTTTTTGTATATATCGTTCCTTACAGCAAATCAGCGGAAGGCCTCATAGCCCATTGCGACCGTAAGCAGCAGCAATAAAAGCTTCAAGTAAAGCCAGTTGATCGGCAGTTTGCGGCTGCGCCTTGTGAACCAGACCTCTGCCAGATGAACTGCTGCATATACTGCAAGCTGAGGCAAGACCATCATAAAGATGAATGTGCCGCGG
>JAEWAH010000035.1 GCA_023391725.1 Bacillota bacterium
GTACAGGGTCGCCCCCAACCGGTATCCATTGCCACAGCAGGATGCGGCTGCGGCAGTGGCGTATGTGCGCGAGCATGCGGGTGAAATGCACACGGACCCTGACCGCGTCGCTATCCTGGGCTTTTCCGCAGGAGGACATCTGGCCGGGAGCCTTGGCACGCTTTGGCACAGGGCCGAGCTTTGGCAGGAGATGGCTCTCACCCCCGAGCAGGTCCGTCCCAACGCCATGGTGCTGTGCTATCCCGTCATCAGCGGCGGCGAATGGGCGCACAGAGGATCGTTTGAAAACCTGACCGGCTCGCAGGATACCGCACAGCACCTTTCATACTCCGTGGAAAATTGGGTGACGGAGAACGCGCCGCCGTCCTTTATCTGGCATACGTTTGAGGACAAGAGCGTACCTGTGCAAAACAGCCTGCTCATGGCCCAGGCGCTTTCAAACCTTGGCATTCTCAACGAACTGCATGTGTTCCCCTTTGGAGCGCATGGTTCTTCGCTTTGTAATGAGCAGACTTCCGGCGTGCGCAACCCTCAGTTTGTACTGCCCGACAATGCCGTGTGGATGGCCATGGCCCAGGGGTTCCTGAATAAAGTGATGGTTTGAAGATCTTACTATTTAATAGGAAAGGGTGACTTTTTATGCTCAAACCTTTGGTATTCACGCCGTTTTCCACCAATGAAATAAAGCCCCGAGGCTGGATGAAGACCCAGCTGGAAATCCAGGCAAAGGGTCTGAACGGGAACCTGGATAAGATCTGGCCGGATGTGCGCGACAGCAAGTGGATCGGCGGCGACCGGGAAGGCTGGGAACGGGTTCCCTACTGGCTGGATGGGTTTATTCCGCTGGCCTATCTATTGGATGACAAGGATATGATCAAAAGGGCCAAGCGCTATATCGATGCAATCTTGGATGGCCAGAACGAAGATGGCTGGATCTGCCCTTGCGCAAAGGAGGAGCGGCCGCGCTATGACGTGTGGGCGGCCATCCTGATTTGTAAGGTATTGGTGCTATACGCGGACTGCTCCGGCGACACCCGCATTCAAGGCGCGGTGCAAAAATGCTTAAAGCAGCTCCTTTCCCACATCCAGCATCACACACTGTTCAACTGGGGCAGCGCCAGATGGTTCGAGTGCCTGATCCCCATCTGGTGGCTCTACGAGCGCACGGGGGAGGAGTGGCTCATCGAGCTTGCGCTGAAGATGGATGTGGAAGGCATCGACTGGGAGCGGCTCTTCAAAAACTGGCGCGACCAGGAGCCCCGGCGGGAATGGGGATACCTTACCCACGTGGTGAATCTGGCCATGGTGATAAAGTCCCGCGCCCTCATGTCTCGCTTCACGGGGGAGGACCCGGATGCTTTTACCCAGGCCATGATGGAAAAGATGCAAAAGTACCATGGCAACGCCATCGGCTATTTTTCTGGGGATGAGTGCATCATGGGTACAAGCCCCCTGCAAGGCACCGAGTGCTGCGGCGTGGTGGAGGCCATGTACTCCTATGAGCAGCTGCTGACCGTCTCCGGCGCGGCCAAATGGGGGGATTCCCTGGAAGCCCTGGCCTTTAACTCCCTGCCCGCCACCCTTTTGCCCGATATGACGGCGCATCAATACGTGCAGCAGGCCAACCAGGTGCAGTGCGCCCCGCTGCCGGAAGGCCATGTGCCGTTTGGCACCAACGGCTTCCAGGCCCATGTGTTCGGGTTGGAGCCCGAATTTGGCTGCTGCACAGCCAACTTCGGCCAGGGCTTCCCCAAGCTGGCCCTGTCCGCCTTTATGAAGACGGAAAAGGGCGTCGCATCCACAGCACTCGTTCCCGCCACGCTGGAAACGAAGGTAAACGGTGTGGCCATCAAAGTCACGCTGGAAACACTGTATCCCTTCCGGGACGAGCTTACCTATACCATCGAAACGGACGCACCGGTAACGTTCGATTTTTCCATCCGCATCCCGGGCACTGCCTCTCAGGCTCAGGTGGACGGTCAAGAAGTCCCTGTGGGCGCTTTTTTCACCATCCGCCGGGAATGGAACGGCCGGCAAACGGTCAAAGTCGAACTTTCGCAAAAGGTGGAATGGATAAAACGCCCCAACGACCTGTATTGCTTGAAGCGCGGCCCCCTCCTGTATTCCCTGTACATCAAGGAGCGGCGGGAAGTTATCGAATATGAGCAGAAAGGCGTCACCCGCGCCTATCCCTTCTGCGATTATTTCCTTTACCCCGAGTCCTCCTGGAGCGTGGGCTTTGCTGGACAGGAATTTGAGGCTGTGGAGGATGACGGGTTTGACATGCCTTTCTCCAATGAGCGTCCGCCCATTTATCTGATGGCGGACATGGCGCCCATTGACTGGGGCTTTGAGCATGGCCTGTGCCTGGAAGTTCCCAAGAGCCGGGAGGCTCAGGGAGCGCCCCAAAAGATGAAGCTCATCCCCTACGGCTGCACCAACCTGCGCCTGACGGAGATGCCGATCCTGTAACGCACATGGAGGAAATTTGAAGATCGTTCCCGCTTATGATATAAAAAGCAGCAACCGGATTTAGCGTCATGCAAAGAAACATGCGTGAAAGGAATGGCCGCCTATGGAGCTGCACGAAAGATTGGCGCTGTGGCAGACGCACCCCCGCTTTGATATAAAAACGCGGGAGGAAGTCCGGCAGATTGCTGGCAATGAGCGGGAAGCCCTCAGCCGCTTTGGCCGGGAACTATCCTTTGGTACGGGCGGGTTGCGCGGGGTGCTGGGAGCCGGAACCAACCGCATGAACCGCTATACCGTCGCCAGGGCCACGCAAGGCCTGGCTGATTATCTGAAAGGCCTTGGAGCGGGAAGCGTGGCCATCGCCTACGACTCCAGGAACGGCTCCCGGGAGTTTGCCGGGATCGCTGCGGGGGTACTCGGCCAAAATGGACTTCAGGCGTACGTGTACGATCGATTGATGCCCACCCCGCTTCTATCCTTTGCGGTGCGGGAGCTTCATTGCGACGCCGGGATCGTGATCACGGCCAGCCACAACCCAGCCCAGTACAACGGTTACAAAGTATACGGCCATGATGGCTGCCAGATCACCGATGAGGCCGCCCAGGCCAGCACAGCCCGTATCGACTGTGTGGCCTATGAGAACCTGGATTGGCTGAACGAGGATAAGGCCCGGGAAGCTGGGCTTTGGCTGGACATCCCTCAACAAGTATTTGACGCCTACATCGAAAAAACCCTGGCCTGCCGGGTGGGCGCGTCGACCCAGCCCCTGAAGATCGTCTATACGCCCCTTCATGGTACGGGCCTCATCCCAGTGCGCCGCGTTTTTGCGCGCATGCCGGGGATTACATGTGTGGAAGTTGCCCCGCAGTGCGTGCCAGACGGGAATTTTCCCACCTGCCCCATGCCTAACCCGGAACTTCCCCAGGCGCTGTCCTTGGGGCTTGAAACGGCAAAACGGGAAGGCGCAGCACTTTTGTTGGCTACCGATCCGGATTGCGACCGGGTGGGTGTAGCCGTAAGGGGCAAAACGGGGGAATACCGCATCCTTTCGGGGAATGAAGTGGGCCTGCTGCTTTTGGAGTACATCCTCAAAAAGCGCAAGGCGGCGAACAAACTGCCCAATGATGCCGTGGTCGTCAAGACCATCGTTACCTCCGACCTAGCCTTTTCCCTGGCAAAGGCCTACGGGGTGCAGGTCAAAGAGGTGCTCACGGGATTCAAGTACATCGGCGAAGCCATCGGCTGCCTGGAGAAAAAGGGCGAGGAAAGCCGGTTCATCTTTGGCTTTGAGGAAAGCTGCGGCTACCTTTCCGGGACACATGTGCGGGATAAGGATGGCGTACTGGCCTGCATGCTGATTGCAGAGATGGCGCAGGAGTATGATGATCGCGGCCTGACGCTGTCGGATGCGATGCAAGAGCTGTACAATACTTGCGGCATGCTCATAAACAAGCTGCTCAACTTTGATATTGAGGGCCCGGAGCCCATGCGGGCCATGCAATCTACCATGCACAGGCTGCGGGAGACCCCTCCCCAGCTACTGGGGGAAGAGAAGGTCGCGATCATCCGTGATTACCTTCCGGGGCTTGACGGTCTGCCGCCCAGTGATGTGCTTAGCTTTGAAAACGATGCCGGGTGCAAGGCCATCGTTCGTCCTTCGGGCACGGAGCCCAAGGTCAAGATCTACCTGTCGGCCCGGGGCAAAGATGCCAGGGAAGCGCAGAAATTGATGGAGATCATGGAGCGCCAGGCCGCGGGATGGATGGCGTAGCCGGTGCGCGGAAAGTGATGAAACAGCGGCTTGATCTTCGATAGTAAACGGTGATTTAGCGGAGAACGTTCTCCAAATCGAATTGTCGCAAACAGGCGGGCGCAACTCCTTCCGCCTCCTTCGTCGGCACCTCCCTCAAGAGGGAGACTTTGTGCGCCCCTACTGAATAGTGTTTTTCTGCCATCGCGCTGCATCTTCTATTGAGACATACGATAATGAACACATGCCGGTGTTGGGGCGTACATTGTCGCCCGCCTGTGACGCGGCCAGATTGCTGGCAAGAGGTGTACCGGAAGAGGTGCTAGCGCCTTCCTGCTTATTATTGACACCCCTACAGTCGGCTGCGGGCGGCAGCTAGCACTCAGCTTGCTCAATCGTCGCACTATTGCGCTAAACAATCCTCAGTCTCGCTTCGCTCGCCAGCTCCTTTTAAAAGGAGCCTTTGCTTGCATTGCTTGTTTCGTAAGCTCCCTCCACTTCGCTTCATCCGCCGCAGGCGGCGCGAAGCTCCGGAACTCAAGGAGAAGCCTTTGGGTGGGCCTTTCCCACCTTATTGTACAAGTGCGCCTGAACACTGATTTTCTTTCTTGCTATATCGCACCGCCAAATCATCATTGCAATAGAGGACTGAATATGCATGGTATATGCAAAGAACGGACCTATTACCGTCCGCTCCATGGAGCCTGGCGACATCGAATCACTGGAGGCGGGCTTTTTAGAGCAAGGCTGGCATAAGCCTGCCGCTCAGTATGAAGGATACTATCAAGAGCAGCAATCAGGCCTTCGGCTGGTGTTCGTTGCGGAATGGGACGGCGAAGCTGCGGGGTATACGACGCTTTTGCCCTGCGCCAAAGCGGGGTCATATGCTGGGAGAAACATCCCGGAGATCAGCGATTTCAACGTGCTGATAAAGTTTCAAAGGCGAGGTATCGGGAGCTGCATTTTGGACGCGGCGGAGCGCGCCGCAGCGAAGGTTAGCGATGCCGTTTCCCTGGGCGTAGGGCTGCATGCGGGGTATGGTACGGCCCAGCGGCTGTATGTGAAGCGGGGCTATGTCCCTGATGGCTCGGGGGTGTGGTACAAGGATCATCCCCTTGAACCGTATACGGCCTGCATGAACGATGACGACCTGGTGCTGTATTTTTTGAAGAAGCTGGCTCCATGATTCTGATAGGCGGTTATCCATGGAAAGTATCGTCCTTCAAGGCTCAGCCTATCAAAAGAGCTACCAAACGCTGGCATGACTTTGGAGCGAGGCAATGAAGGATTCCTGGAATTTCAAAGTTTTCCCAAGATCCTTTGCGTAGCAAGGGATGACAAGATAAAGCTTGTTGATGCACTGTATCCGGGTGGGGATGGCCTTCCCGGATTTTTTGTTTGGCGACGGCATTGATGGATTGATATTTTTTCGGGCACTAGCCCGGCTTGAATACGTGATGGATGGCATTGACAGAATTTTTACAAATTTATGGGAATAATGGGTACTTAAGGCGCGTTTAATTCATTGGTAACCTTTTCCACGGAAAGCCGGGCGGGCCCGGAAATCGCGAGAAAATGGAGGAAATACCAATGAAGAAGACAACCGTGCTTTTTTGCATCCTTTCGATCCTGATGATCGCCGCTGGCGCCCTGGCCGCGCCGGGAGACGCCATCCTGTTCACCGAGGCCCAGCGCCGCGAAATGGGGATCACCAACTATGGCCGTCCGGCCATCGCCGGGGTCGGCGGGACTTTGTACCTGATGTGCGAGGACGGTACCTATATCTGGCAGGCGGGGCAGGAAAGCCCAAGGAGGCTGTCATCCGACATTAAGATGGAGCGTCGCTATTCCAGCTATGCAGATGCGCAGAAGCAGCTGGGCGAGAAAGCGGATCATCTGGTCTCCATCCTATTGAGTGAAGGGGATATCCTTTATGGCCTGAACACCCTGAACGGAAAGTTTTTCCCCCTGGGCTTTCCCGATGGGGCGGTTACCAATGGCGCGGTCCAGCTGGATTGGGAGGGCATGGAGCAAAAGGACGGCAATTATACCTATATCAAGGAAATCGTCAAGGCGGTTATTTTTGATGGCAAGGTCTATATGCTCATCCGGGATTACACCCAGAACGAATATTATCCGGCGTTTGTCTGCTTTGACCTTAAAAGCGGTGCAAAGCAAACCTTCAAGACACCATTTATCCAGGATTTTACGCCCTATCAGGATGGAAAATTGCTGGTGAAGATCTATGACATGGAACACGCCTATGATGAAGTTAAGCGGGAGTTGAAAAAGCCAACGCTTGGGGTGTTCGATCCCGCCGCCGATGCCGCCGCGGATGTGAAGCTCTTCCCCGACCGGGACGTATCCGGCCTTGTCTACCAGGCGCAAACCGATACCCTGTATTACATGGCGCCCAACAAACTGATGGCCATGAAGGCGCTGGGGGAACCCATTCAGGCGGCGTACCTGCCCATGGACTACGGCGAGGATTCCACCGCGGTCCTGTTGGATGGCGGGCTGTACGCCATCAATTCCTGGAACGGCGTCTTTGTGCGCAACACAGATCCTGAATTTATGCCAGCCGGTTCCCTGTCCGTGTACCAGGGCAATACGGACCAGGCCACCATGGCGTTTACCGCCAAATATCCTGATGTGCCCGTGACCTTCAGCCAGGATACTTACTTTGATTCGGCACAGGCAATGGCCCAGGCCATGGTTTCCGGGGATTCCTCCTTTGATATCTACCGCTTCAGCATCAACTATCAGGACTTTACAACCCTTCTTGACAAGGGCTATTGCGCGGACCTTGGCGCATCCCCGGTCCTTGCCGAACAGATCGGGAAAATGTATCCCTTCCTTCAGCAAGTGGTCAGCCGAGACGGAAAGTTTTACGCGCTGCCGGTGGAGATGTACTCCTACGGCCTTAGCTACTCGCCTAAGAACTGGAAGGATGCCGGGATAGGGGAAGAACGGCTGCCCAAGACCTTCCTGGAACTGATCGATTTCATGAACTGGTGGGCGCAAGAGGGCAAGGATGCGCATCCGGATCTGATGCTGCTGGAGGGCACCAGCGATTACCGCACCACCATGATGGCTATGGCCATCGGCCTGTACGTGCAAGATTGCCAGGCCCGGGGCGAGGATTTGGCCTTTGATACACCGCTGTTCCGCAAGCTTATGGCGGCGGTGGAGAGCCTTGATACCCAGGAGCTGGATGTGCCCTTGGCGGAGGGTGAAAGCGACGAGGAACTCTACAACGGGAAATCCCTATTCATGAACTACTACGACTGGTTGTATTTCCAGTCCGACGCCGACGATTACAGCCGGCCCCTGCCGCTTCCTCTGGACGAAGGCATGCCCATCCATATTCCCACCTATGTCCAGGTGATGTTTATCAACCCTAATTCCAAGAATTTTGATATGGCCCTGCGCTATCTGGAAACCACCCTGGAATACATGGAGCGCAGCCGCCACGTCATGCTCTTCCCGGATGACAACGAGCCTGTGCCCATGCCCGACTTTGACAAATGGATCACCCAGGTGGAAGACGAACTTGCAAAGGCGAAGAAGCAGCTGGAAAGTGCCAAGCCCGAGGAGAAGAAGGATCTGGAGGCCACCGTCAAGTCGTATGAGGATCTGCTGGCCAAAAAGGATAAGTACTATTGGCAGGTCTCCGCAGAAGGTATCGCCTCCTACCGGAAGCTGGCGGACATGTGCTACGCCGCTACGCCGAACCTGCTGGATTACCGGCCCAAGGAAGGCGAATCGGAGATTCAGGCTTTGGTCGCCCGCTACCAGCAAAAGCAGATCCCCTTGGACCAATTCATCGCCGAGGCGGACAAGAAGATCAGGATGATCCTTTTGGAAAGGCAGTAGAGGTAAAGCAGCCGCCGGAGGACAGCCAAGCCCCGGCGGCCTTTTTACAGCAGTCCGCGGCCATCCCTGCCTCTTTTTCCTGTAAAGTGACAGATGATTCAAATATGTGGGAACAATCGGTGTCTTACAACCGTCTATTGCCATGGAAGTCTTTTCAAACGAAAAACAGGCAGGTTTGATGATGCCGGAAACAGGCAGGAGGTACCAATGAGGAAGGCAGCCGTTTTGTTATGCTTTTTATCGATCCTGGTCATTTCTGCGGGGGCGCTGGCTGCGCCGGGGGATGCGGTGCTGTTTACCGAGGAGCAGCGTAACCAGATGGGGATTCAGGTGTATTCTACCCCGACGCTGGCAGCGGTGGGGGACACCTTGTATACCTTGTGGGGCGCCGAAATCTATTCCTGGCAGCCTGGGCAGGAAACCCCGGTAAAAGTGGCCTCCGGCCTGGAGCCGGGGTATTATGCCAATTTAGAGGAAGCAAAGGCGCAGGTGGGCGACAAGGCGGATACGCTCATCGCCAGCTTGGTCAGCGATGGGACAACGCTGTATGGCCTGAACCGGCTGAATGGCAAACTGTTCCCCCTCACCTTTACAGATGAGAAAGTTGCGCTGGGGACCCCGGTGCAATTGGATTGGTCCAACATGGAAGAGAAGCAGGATACCTATACCTACATCAAGGATGTTTACCATCTGTGTATCACGGGGAACAAGCTCTATGCCATGATCCGCAACAATCAGGATTACAATAAGCC
>JAEWAH010000196.1 GCA_023391725.1 Bacillota bacterium
TCGCCATCCACGGCCTTGATTATGGGCAGATCGCAAAGGAACTGAACAAGAGCATCCCCCAGGTAAAGGTGACGCTCCACCGCATCCGAAAAAAGCTCATCAAGGCGAAGGAGGAATGGACATGAGCGATGACAGAAACTATCTTGACAGTATATGGTTAAACGCCCGGAACAAGGCCCGCCTGGTCCAGGCGGCAGGGCTTTTGATGGTATTAAGTGATGATAAAAACCGCGGAGTTGTAAGAACTCTGGTCGCCTGCGTATGCGCGCTGGCACTGCTTATGCTTCCCCTGGTCTCGGCCGGCGAGGGCGAACCCCTCATTATGGCATGGCTGGCCTGATATTAAACGTTAAAGGAGGTTTTTCCAATGAGCATCGTTCCTGAACGGCAAACACCGCCCGGTCCCACCGCGCAGGCGACCGCCCCGTCCAAAAAAAAGCGGACCCTGCGCCGGGAGATATTAAGCTGGATCCTCACCCTTGCCATCGCTGCGGGCGCGGCATTGCTTATCCGAACTTACTTATTTGAACCTATCCGGGTGGATGGGGAAAGCATGACCAATACCCTGCATGATAAAGAACTGATGCTCGTAACCAAGCCGGAATACATCTGGGGAACGCCTTCCCACCAGGATGTGATCATCTGCCGTTACCCGCACCGTACCGAATACTTTGTAAAGCGTTTGATCGGCCTGCCTGGAGACACGGTGGAGATCCGCTTTGACAGCGGCAAGCATACAAATACCGTTTATGTGAACGGCCAGGCGTTGGATGAACCGTACTTGACCGACGAAAAGAACAACAGCAACAACGCCTTTGCGCCCATCACCCTGGGCCCGGACCAGTATTTCGTGCTGGGGGACAACCGGGACAACAGCAACGACAGCCGGTATGTGGGAACGCTTACCCGCGACCAAATCGTCGGGCATGTAAGATTTGTGTTTTACCCGTTCACCAACGGGAACGCGAGGGCGATAAAGTAATATTAAGCAGAAGCAAAAAAGCCTTCCCATAGTTATTGGGAAGGCTTTTTGCTGCTCTCGTTCCTCTTAGGTTGCCACCATCCCCTGCTGTTACGAGTGAGAGGCCTTGGGATTTCGCTCCTGCGGGCGCGACCAGGGCTTTCCGATCGCCCTGGACCTTCGGATACCATCTCTTAGGAATGCGAGGGGGTCAGGCAATGTTGAGTAAAAAAGCCCTCTCCGACTTGCCTTCCCCTTTAGGGGAAGGTGGCACGAAGCCGGATGAGGTGTTGGCGGCGGGAGGGGTTCTTTTCAAAAGAGCCCCTCCCGCCTTATTTGTCAATTCCCCTTATCCCGTTCTCCTGTTTCCGTTCTCTCGTTCCCCGTCCTACCCATTCCCCTCCATAGGGAACCGTGCCTCATGGATGCGGCCATCGTCTTGGAGGGTGATCCATGTTTCCGGAACGCGCTCGCCGTCCAGGATGAGGGCGGCGGTCTCCCGGGAGGCAGTCAGGTGGTAGGTGGAGCGGCCAAAGGCCAATGTGACGGTGAATTCGTTCCAGTCGGGGGGCGCCTTGGGGATCAGGCGCACGTGATCCCCGCGCCTGTCAAAGCCCAGCAGGCCTTCCAGCACCACCATATAGAGCCAGCCCGCGCTGCCTGTATACCAGGTCCAGCCGCCCCGGCCCATCTGATCCGGGTTCATGTAGATGTCCGCAGCCAACACGTAAGGTTCCACCCGGTAGCGGTCGGCCTCCGGACGGGTCGTGGAATGGGTCATGGGCAGCATGGCGCGGATGAGCTCCCAGGCCCTTGTGATATCGCCAAGTTCCAGCAAAGCCTGGATCATCCAGGGCACGGCGTGGGAATACTGGCCGCCGTTTTCCCTAACGCCCGGGAGGTACCCGGCAATATATCCGGGATTCTCGCCGCCGTCAAAGGGCGGGTGCAAAAGGCGCATGACCTTCAGGTCCGGGTCATACAGCGCGTTCCAGGCGCTGTCCACAGCCCGGGCGGCCCGATCCGGGTTTGCCCCGGCCAATACGCTCCAGCTTTGGGAGAGGTTGTCGATGCGGCAGCCCAGGCTTTCATGGCTGCCCAGTGGCTTGCCGCTGTCATACCAGGCGCGCAGATACCAATCCCCATCCCAGGCGTGCTCTTCGATGCTATTTAAAATGGAATCCCGCAAAGCGTTAAGCCCGGGGCGCTCCTGGGCAGGCGCAAAAGGCGCAAAGTGGCGCAAAACCTCGCACAGGAAAAAGCCCAGCCACACGCTTTCCCCTTTTTGCTCGCCCACACGGTTCATGCCGTCGTTCCAGTCGCCCCCGCCCATCAGCGGCAGGCCGTGGGCGCCCAGGCGCACGTGGCGGATGGCGCGCATGCAGTGCTCCGAAAGCGTTTCCGAGTAATCGCTTTGGCCTGGCGTGCCGTACCAGTCCTCCTGGCCTTCGGGGATTTGGGGGCCTTTCAAGTAGGGAGCAGTTTCGTTCAGCACACCACTATCCCCGGTGCGCTCCACGTACACCGCCGTCACATAGGGCAGGAAAAGCAGGTCGTCGCTGATACGCGTGCGCACGCCAAGCATGGGCGGGTGCCACCAGTGCTGAACGTCCCCTTCCTCATACTGATGCTTGGCGCATTCAATCAAGTGCGTGCGCACCGCATCCGGGCGGGTGGGGATCAGCGCCAGCATGTCCTGCAATTGATCGCGGAAGCCAATGGCGCCGCCGGCCTGGTAGAACCCGGCCCGGGCGTACAGCCTGGCCGCGCGCACCTGATAGGGCAGCCAGCGGTTCATCATTAAGGTCAGCCCCTCGTGGGGCAGCAATACTTGTACGGGCGTAAGCTCCGATGCCCAGAAGCGCTGGGCTTCTTTCAGGCGTTTTGTCGCGCCCTCCTTTTCGGCCAGCGCGATAAGCTCCATGACCCGCTCCCGGCTTTCCGCTCCGCCCAAGGCAAAGGTGACCGCGGCGCTCTGGCCTGGAGGCAGCGTCAGGATAGCCCCGCAAAGCCCAAGCGTGCCCGGTTCACCAGGCGGCAAAAGCTCCCGCTGGAAGATGGCCGGTGCGTTCCCGCCGGAAAGCCCCCAGAAGGTGCCGGTGGCGTATACGCTGCTGAAGGATTGGGGCGACTGGCCGACAACCGCCAGAAAGGCCACGCCCGCCATGCCGGGATTTACGGCCAGTGCAAGGGCAGGTTCTACTGACTGGGCATAGGTGAGCTGGGCGTCCTGATCGCCTTCGCCCATAAGGAAATCCGCAAAATGGCACACCCGAAGCACCCGCTCCATATCCCCGGTGTTGCGGATGCGGACGGTGCGCAGGCTCATAGGCTGCTCTCCATCGGAGAAAAGCTGCAGAGTAGTCTCCACCCCCATGCCAAAGCCCTGGATGACGGTGAGCCCCGGGCTGTGGGTGGTCCTGAAGGTCATAGCATCCCCCAGCGGCCAGCGGCTGGGCGAAAAGACCGCGCCTGTAAGCTCATCCCGTATGACAAGCCCCTCCCCGGGCCGGGGTGAGACAGGATCATTGGACCAGCGTGTCAGGCGGCCGTGGTGGCTGTTGCCATAGTAGGTGAACAGCGGCCCGCTTTCACCGGCCAATGTACCAAAGCCGGGATTGCACAGCCAGTTGCACCAGGGCGCGGGTGTTTGGGGCACGTCCTGGTTGAGATCGATGACATAATCCCCTTCCGGGAGCACGAATCCGCCGTAGCCGTTGAACTGGGAGCGGGCAAAGGCCGGGAGGTCCGGGATGGGGAAAGCGTGGTACTCCCTTTTCCATACGGCCGGGGGCACTTTGACTGAGGATTGCAGCGCCCGAAAATGCGCGCCCAAGGAGCCACGCTCCCCAGACAGGTACAGCCGGGAGACGGCCTTCAAAAGGGTCAGGACGTCCGGAGACAGCGCCTGCTGGTCGATTAAATGCACGCCGCCGGGCTTGCCCATGATATCCCGGGCGTGGCTGGAAGCGGTGAGGTCGCGCAGCGCGTCACGGACGGGCTGCTCGTAATCCGTGCCGTGGCTGTTGACAAGCGCCAGGTCCGCCCATACCCCGTGCACACGCCACCAGGCGTGGGCGGCCAGGATGTTCCGGGCCAGGGGCAAATGTTCCCTTTTTTGAATTTCCACCGTGATGATGGGCAGATCTCCGCTGATGCCAAGCCCCCACAGGCTTTGCATGGGCAGCGGCACGGGGTTTTGGGCCGCCGCGCCGGGCTGGCCGCCATATATGAGGCAGCCGCTTAAACGCCCGTACAGGTTCTGAGCGGATACATCGATAGATAAATACCGCGCGGTGACCAGGCCCTGGGTGACGGCCAACTCCCTGGCACGCTTCAAATCATCCGGGGTGGCGTACCGGGCCGCGATAGCCTGGGGCGTCTGATCCTCACCCACCAGGGTGGTCATGAACACAAGCTGCGCCCGGCCATGGGCGGGGAGCATAAACTGCGTGCGCAGGCTCATGCAGGGGTTGACCATATCCCCTACCCGCCCGGTTACGCCGCGCAAGCTCTCCTGCATCTGTTTGGGCGCGCGCATGCTGCCGCCCCGGCCCAAGAAGGCGCCGCGGTCCGTCTGCGCCACGGTATGGATAAAGCTCAAGTCCGCGCCCACGCTGTGCACCAGCACCTGCCGGGGGTCAAAGCCATCCCGGGGCCGCCGCCTTGCGCAGATCACGGTCCTGGAAACTCGCTCGGTCTGCACGAACAGGTTGCGGAACGCGGGGTGCGCGGCATCCGCCTTCTGGCCGCTGAGCGCCGGTTCAAAGTAACTGGCGGCTTCCAGCATCCGCTCCCGGTCGGAATGGTTTACCACTTCCAAAAGGTGCAGCGCCGCCCCGTCCAGGGGGCTCACAAAGCAGGACAGCCGGCTTTCGATCTCCAAATGGGTACGGGAGAATACCGCCTGGCCTGTTTCGAAGATGGTCTCCCCAGGCAGCTCCGGCGCGGTGGGCTGCCACAGGGCATTCTCCTGGGTATCCCGCAGGTAAAACTGGATCCCATCCTCATCCCCGGCCATGCCGCGGAAGCGTGAGATCATCACCCCATCCCTGGAAAGGTAGCCCCCGCCCTGGGCGGTGACG
>JAEWAH010000244.1 GCA_023391725.1 Bacillota bacterium
GGGCAAACACAACCTGGGCATAGGGAACGCCCTGGGCATTGGGCTTCAAAATGCCTACCTTTTCCACCACGGCGTCACCCAGGGGGATGCTGTTTTGACTGATCCGGGCGCGCATACCCTCTTTGATCTGCTGGGCATCCCGGGAACTCACCTGGGCGCGCACCTCCGATTCCATCTGGGAAAGCACAGCGCCGGGGCTGCCTGGCAGCAGCAATTCCCCTTCCCGGGCCAGCACCTGCAGCACCTGCCCATCCTTGTAGGCGCGCATAGTAAGCCCCTCGATCTCATAGGTCAGGGTCTGTATCTGGGCTTGCAGTTCCGCCTGGGTGCTGTCATTGGAAGGAAGGCTCTGTGCTGCCAGCGCCTCCGCCCGGGAGGGGCCAAAGGCTTCGCTGACTTTTTCCTTAAAGGCAGTCTGGGCAGACTCCGCCTTTTCCAGCGCCTGCATAGCGCCTTGAAGCTGCGCCTGAAGCCGCGTGTCTTCCAGACGGAAGATGGGCTGTCCCGCCGTCACGGCCTGCCCTTCCTTCACATAGACCTGGGCCACCACGCCGCCCTGGGGATGGGCGCTGTAGTACTCGCCCTTGCTGGCCGCCGTCCCCGTGACAGATATGGTGGTTTGAACGCTGCCCTGAGTCACCCGCACGGTCTTGACCGTTTCCCACCGTTCCACCGGCCAAGTCCACAAGGCCGCCACGGTCAGCGCCGTGATCGCCGTCATAAAAAAGGACGCCGTTGATTTACGCATCTTTATCTGCCCGCCTCCCAGCATTCCGCAGTGCTATTTTGGCTGGGCAGAGACCAAATAACCCAGGGGGAAAACGGAAATTTCATCCTTCGCAGATAAAGACAAAACCCGCTTTTGCAGTTACGCCATCTGCAAAAAACGGGTTTTGCCTGTATGGAGGATAGGGAGGTTGGCATTCCGAAGAATGCCTGAAGATAGGAGTTGCATCCGGGGGCGGTGGCTTGCTCCCTGACTGCAAAATGATTGTATCAAGGGAATGTGAATTTCATTTGAACGATATATGAACTTATCAAAAAAACGCTTTTCTTTCCCTGATTTTCCAAAGTGCTGTGAGCGCTGAAAAGAAACTGCTCAAGTTGGCAGAAGATTGATTGATATCGCCCTCAAATCATCCAAGCATGTATTCGGAGGTCTTACCCTTCCTCGGGTAAACGATGATTTAGTGGGTTGTAAGCGTAAAAGACTGGGCGGAAAGGAGAGCCTTCAAAGGCTTCCCCTTGAGGGGAAGCTGTCGCCCGCAGGCGACTGAAGAAGAGGTGTAATAATTAAGCGGTGCGCCACCTCTTCCGGCGCTGGCGCGCCACCTTCCCCTCAAGGGGTTTGGTTGTGTGATTTCATTTAACTGAAAACAGCGGCATAAATGCAACACCGCGCATCTAAATCATCGTTTACTCAAGGCAAGCAAAGAAAACCGCCTTTATTGATATCAAAAAAACCGGCCCTCGGCCGGCTTTCTTAACCATTTTACCTTTGCGCCTGTATGTCCTGCCTCGTCCTTCTCAGGCCCTGGATCTTCTCGGAAAGCATCTTATCGGTCTCATCCAGCAGCGAGTCCAGGTAATTGAACATATCCTGGCGCAGGGCCTCCATCTCCTCCTGGGTGCCCTGGCGCAGCTCGTCTGCCTCCGCCTGGGCCCGGGCAACGATCTCCTCCTCGCCGACCAATTGGATGGCGTGCTGCTCGGCCTCTTCTTCGATCTCCTTGGCCCGGCGCTGGGCATCTAAAAGGATGCGGTTGGCCTGCTCGTTGCTCGTATGGTAGAGTTCATCCGCCTTCATCTGGGCGTTGGTAGTAGTCAGCTGGGCGGAACGCACGGCCTCATCCACCGTCTGGCGGGCCTTGGCATTGGCCTCTGCCACGGTGCTTTCTGCCCGGGTCCGTGCTTCGCCGATGATCCTGGCTTCATTCTGGATGATGCTGGCGGCCCTGTTGATGTCACCTGGCAGCTCGTCCACCAGGCTTTGAAGCAATTCCCGCATCTTGTTCCTATCCACCATATACAGGTTGGTCATGGGGATCTTGGAACTGTTCATCAGCAGGCTTTCCATTTGGTCGATGATTTCCCTTGTGCGCTGGTCCATGTTTTGACCCTCCTTTACGCCGGGATCAGTCCGCCTTCTTGCGGGGTATCTTCTCGTAGATGTCTTGTAAAATAGCAGCGGGGACCAGGGACGATACATCGCCGCCGAAGGAGGCGACTTCCCTGACAGCGCTGGAGCTGATGTAGCCGTATTGCGGGCCGGTCATCATGAACAGCGTCTCCATCTCGGGAGAAATCTGATGGTTCACCTGGGCCATCTGAAATTCACTTTCAAAGTCGCTTACAGCCCGAAGCCCCCGGATCACCACCATGGCATTTCTTTCCCTCATATAATTTACCAAAAGACCCTCAAAACAATCCACTTCTACATTGGGAATCTCTCTGCACACTTTTTGAAGCATTTCCAGCCGCTTTTCCATAGGGAACCAGCCCAGCTTGTTGGGGTTGCGCAAGAGCGCTACCACCACCTTGGGGAAGATGGCCGACGCGCGGCGGATGATATCCACATGCCCCAGGGTAATGGGGTCAAAGCTGCCGGGATATACGCATATCCGCTCCATCAATCCGCCTCCTTTGCACTAAGGGTAACAAACGTGATGCCGGTGCTGCCGTAGCGCCGCAGGTCCGAGGCGCGCAAGCCCGTGTCCAAGCGGGGCGGCGTTCCCCAGGCATGCTCTACAATCAGTTTAGCGCAAGGGGCAAGGATGCCTTTTTCAAGTAGATACCGGCACATTTCCCCTGTATCGGTCAATTTGTAGGGCGGATCCAGAAACACCAGATCAAACACTGCCTTTTGCCTGGCCAGCTGATCCGCCGCCGCCCGCCAGTCCGCCTGGATTACCGTGGCTTTTGGGGAAAACCCCAGCCTATCAATGTTCCCCTGGATGATCTTTGCCGCCTCCCGGGAATTATCCACCATCACGGCGGAAGATGCCCCGCGGCTTAGCGCCTCCAGCGCCAGCGCCCCGCTGCCCGCGAACAGGTCCAGCACCGCCCCGTCCTCTATTTCCCACTGGAGAATATTGAACAGGGATTCCCGCACCTTGTCCTGGGTGGGCCTTGTATCCATGCCACGGGGGGCGTCGATCAGCCTGGAGCGGGCTGTACCGCCAATAATCCGCACAAGTTCCTCCAGTTTATATCAGCTGCTCGGGGCCTTTTTGCTGCCGCCGCTGCTGCTCCTTTTTGTCCTTGCTCTTTTTCTTGCGTTTGCTTTGAGCGATGCTGGTATGTACCCTGGCCCGCATTTCCTTGCCGCGCAGATACCCCAAAGCGTAGCCGCCTGGGATCAAAAGGACCAGAATCGGGGCCAGCCGCTGGACCACAAGCACCGCAGCGGCGTTTCCGGCGCCCGCCATGCTTATATAGGGCAGGATCATCAGCCGAGAGGCCAGCTGGATAATATCGAGTACGCCAAAGGCCGTAGATGCTTGATAATAGCTCAGGGCACTCCCGATCTCCCCCTGGCGCTGGTAGACGCTCAGCCAGCCGGGCAGCGCTCCCAGGCTGTAAGTCGCAATCTGGGCCGTTGCAGCCGATACAAGGGTCAGGAGCACGAAAGGCGATGCGCCAAGGAATGCGGTCACCAGGCCCTTCAATGGATGAAAGCTCCGCGCGCGCTCGGAATCAGGCACAGGCTTCCCTTCCTGATTTCGCTGATAAATGATCTCACCAAACGCCGCGTCCGCTTCCCCCTGGGTCGCGCCGGACATGTATAAAAGCCCTCCGCACATCAAAACCAGCGCTCCATTGGCCAGCAGGCGAAGGAACAGGTTCTCGATGATCAAAAGCGAACCAAATACCAGATAGACGAAAACAGTCACCAGTATGCTGCCGGCCACACGCAAAGCACGCTTTGCCGTAGTGCCGTCCAGCGTACTCCCTGTGAGCAGGGGCTTGGTCACAATTTTGGGTTTCTTTTTCCCGGAAGCGCTCCCTTGCATGCAAACAGTCCCCTTTATCGTTCTTGTGGTTCTTGCAGCATCGTCTTTACGATGCCATCACCTGTGACAATCCATTGTACCAAATAATCCCGCTCCCCGCAAGGGACAGAAGGGACCACCTGCCGGGAGAGCACTAGGGCCGCAAGCGGGCAGCTTGTCTTGGGAAGATATCTGTCATAATACCCACCCCCCTGGCCCAGGCGTCGGCCATATTGATCCACCGCCAGGGCAGGGATCAAAAGAAGATCAATACCTTCCGGGGGGATAACCTGCGCGTCTTCCTCCGGCTCCAAAATGCTTAACCTGCCCGGATGCAAAAAAGCCGGGTCTTTTACCCGGCAAAAATCCATGATCCCTTTCCCCCGGGTCTTGGGCAGGGCCAACGTTTTGCCCGTCTCAAGGATCAGCTTCAATACCGGCTGGGTATCGATCTCCCGGCTAAGGGAGGCATAGCAGGCAACCGTCCCGGCGCTTTGGAATAAGGGCCAGCTTGCAAGATGCTCCGCTGCCGCCGCGCCTTCCGTCAGCCGCTCCGTAAGCGGCTCGGGCCATTCCCGAATCGCCTTTCGCAAAAGCGCCTTTTCATCATCCATCCACATGTTCAAATCTCCTGGGCACACGCTCCGTGGAGGCCAGAAGCACCTCATAGCTGATGGTGCCAGCCCACTGGCCCATTTCATCCGCAGTAATGATATTATCTCCCTGCTTGCCCAACAGCACAACCTCCGAGCCGGGGAGAGCACCCGGGATCTTGGTCACATCCACCATGGTCTGGTCCATGCACACCCGGCCCAGGATGGGGGCAAGCTGCCCGTCCACCAGCATCTTGCCTCTGTTGGAAAGCATCCGGTGGTAGCCATCGCCGTAACCTACGGGGACTGTAGCCACCCGCATGGGCGCCTCCGCCGTGAAGGTGCGGCCGTAGCTCACCGTATCCCCAGGCTGAATCTCTTTTACATGCACCACTTCCGTGATCCAGTGCATAGCCGGGCGCAAGGGGAGGCTTGTTTTCACCGGCGGGCAGCCATACAGCGCGATACCGGGGCGGACCATATCAAAATGCATTTGGGGGAAGCGCAGCGTGGCCGCGCTGTTGGCGGCGTGGCGCAGGATGTTTTGAGGGAGCAGCCCGCTGATTTTTTCAAACGCCGCGAACTGCTGATGGGTGAAGCTTGCGTCCATCCCATCCGCGTCGGCAAAGTGGGTATATGTCCCCGTCAAACGCACCAGGGGGCATTCATGAAGCGCGCCCAGCACCTTGCGCGCTTCCGCCTCGTTCTTTACGCCGATGCGGTTCATACCCGTATCCACTTTCAGGTGGACATGGGCCTCCTTGTTTGCTCTTTGGCATTCCGCCTGAAGCCAATGAATCATTTCTGCCCGGCACACGGTTTGGGTGAGTTCATATTCCACCGCCGCTTGGGCCGCTTCCCGGGTGAGCGCGCCGAATACCAATATGGGGGCAGTGATCCCCGCTTCCCGGAGGGCCACCCCCTCGTCGGGCGTAGCTACGCCTAGAAAAGAGGCCCCGGCGGAGAGGGCCGCCCGGGCTGTTTGACACATACCGTGTCCATAAGCGTCCGCCTTGACAACGGCCATCACTTTCACATGCCGGTCCACCGCACCGCGAAGCGCCCGCATGTTATCCCGGATGGCGCTTAAATCTACCACCCGTTCGTTTTTCCGGTATGTCATGTATTACTGCCTTCTTTGAAACTTATAGATGCCGGACTTCCTCCTGGGAAAGCAGGCGCACGTTATGGTCGCGGAGCACCTGGGCGGCCTTTTCGATCTCCTCCACACGGAAAATGATCAAAGCGTTCTTGCCCGCGTTGCGCACGAAGCTGTATAGGTACTCGATGCTGATGCCGCTTTCCGAGAGCATCCCCAGCACCTGGGCCAGGCCGCCGGGTTCATCCGGTACGGAGGCGGCCAGCACATCGGTTAAGCGCACGGTGTACCCAGCCTCGCGGATGAGCTTCTCCGCACGCTCGTAATCTGCCACGATGCCCCGCAGGATCCCAAAGTGGGTGGTATCGGCAATGGACAGGGAAACCAGGTCGATCTGATGTTCCCCCAGCAGCCTGGTGAAATCCGCCAGACGGCCGGGCGTGTTCTCGATGAATACGGAAATCTGCTTGACGTACATGCTTCCGCCTCCTTTATGCTCCCTGTTTCATCCATTAGTATACACCAAAAAACTGGCAAAGAAAACCGAAAGAAGCGTCACATCTTCCGCTTATCTATGACGCGCTTGGCTTTCCCCTCGCTGCGGGGCAGGCTGCCGGGCTGGCAAAGCTTCACCTCAGCGTGGATGAGCACGCTGGAGGCAAGGTCTGCGGCGATCCTGGCTTCCAAGGCTTCCAGCGATTTTACGGTGTCGCCCACGAGGCTCGGGGAGAGCTCCACCTGCACCTCTACCGTGTCCAGCGCGCCAATGCGGTCCACCAGGATCTGATAGTGTGGCTCGACGCCCGGCACTGCGAGCAGC
Source organism: Bacillota bacterium (assembly GCA_023391725.1). GTDB lineage: Bacteria > Bacillota > Clostridia > Christensenellales > Aristaeellaceae > JAEWAH01. Next base: position 6,505 of record JAEWAH010000244.1, read on the forward strand.
GCGTGCTCGATCTGAGAGGGGAACACGTTCACGCCCCTGATGATGAGCATATCGTCGGTGCGGCCGGTGATGCGGCCCATGCGCACATGGGTGCGGCCACAGGGGCAAACCGCGTCAGTGAGCACGGTCAGGTCATGGGTGCGGTAGCGCAAAAGGGGCATGCCGTGCTTGGTGAGGGTGGTGAAGGTAAGATCACCCTCCTGGCCGTAAGGGAGGCTTTCGCCATTGGGGCCGATGACCTCCGGCAGGAAATGGTCCTCCCAGATGTGCATGCCCTGCTTTTCCAAACATTCCATGCTAACCCCAGGGCCCATGACTTCGCTGAGCCCATATACGTTCAGCGCGTCGATATGCAGCATTTCTTCTATCTTATCCCGCATGGCCTCGGTCCAGGGCTCCGCGCCAAAGATGCCGGCCTTGAGCTTAATGCGATCAAGGCTGATCCCCGCGTTGTGCAGGGACTCGGCAAGGTTGATGGCGTAGGAAGGCGTGCAGCAAAGGGCCGTGGAGCCAAAGTCCTCCATCAGCATCAATTGCCGCTGGGTGTTGCCACCGCTCATGGGGATGACGGAAGCCCCCACCCGCTCCGCGCCGTAGTGGGCGCCCAGGCCCCCGGTGAACAAGCCATAGCCGTAGGCCACCTGCACCACATCGTTTTTCGTGACCCCGGCGCAGTACATGGCCCGGGCCATGAGCTCCGCCCAGCGGTCGATATCCCCGCTGGTATAGCCTGCCACGGAAGGCTTGCCCGTGGTGCCGCTGGATGCGTGGATGCGCACGATCTCCGATTGGGGCACGGCAAACAGCCCGAAGGGGTAATTGTCCCGCAGGTCCTGCTTCTCGGTGAAGGGCAAAAGCGTGATATCCTCCACGCCCTTAATATCCTGCGGGGTGATCCCCATCGCCTGCATCTTGTCGCGGTAAAAGGGCACATGCTCGTAAACCCTGCGCACCACGCCCCGAAGCCGCTCGCCCATCAGCTCCCGCAGCTGATCCCTGGGCATGCACTCCATGGTTTTGTTCCAATACAGATGCATCTTCACCGCGCTCCTTTTAGGTTTGATCCATTACTAGTCAAGCTTGAATAAAGGCCGTTCCATTCCCCTCCTTGGAGGGGTGGCGCGTAGCGACGGGGTGGTCCGAAGGTGGCGAACAGTTTCAACCATATTGCGCAAAAATGCTTCCAAAAGCCTTTCCCTTGAGGGGAAGGTGGCGCGAAGCGCCGAAAGAGGTGTCGGTACGCATCGGCTTTGGAAATAGTGCATCCTTCTTTTTGCGCATAACACCTCTTCAGTCGCCCGCGGGCGGCAGCTTGCCACTCGGCTTGCTCAATCGGCGCGCCGTCCGCTGACGTTTCCCGCGCTTGTTTCACAAGCTTCCTCCGCTTCGCTTCATCCGCCACAGGCGGCGCGAAGCTTCGCAACTCAAGGGGAAGCCTTTGGGAGGTTACGCCCCAGCCCCCATATCAAACGCCTTCAAATTCACTTCCAGCGTTTTTGGGGGAACACATGCCTCAATGGCCTTGTGCCAAACTTCCTTCTCCCAAGGCAGGTACTTTGACAGCGCCCCCAGCAGTACCAGGTTCACCGCCCGGAAGCTTCCGCACTTCTCCGCCATGGTCAGTGCGTCCAGCTTCTTTACACGGCACACATCCTCCGATGCACACAGCGGCTCCTCCGGGTATTTCGCCGCTCCCGTTATCACCGGCATGGGCGGGATGCGCTGGCTGCTTGTGATCAGGCATCCGCCGGGCTTTAGGAAGGAAATGGCCCGGGCGGCCTCCAATTCCTCAAAGGCCAGCAAATAGTCCGCCGAGCCCATCGAGACCAATGGTGCATGCACACGTTCCCCCACCCGCACGTGGGTGATCACGCTGCCGCCACGCTGGGCCATGCCATGGACTTCGCTGACCTTCACGTCGCAGCCTTCCTCCAAGGCGATATGCCCCAGGATCTTGCTGGCCAGCAGTGTCCCCTGGCCGCCCACACCCACGATCACCAGGTCGAACACAGGCTTGCTCATTGCGCTTCCCTCCCCGTCAGGATGGCTTTATGCGGGCATACGGACACGCACAGGCCACAGTCCACGCAAAGCGCGGGATTGATGCGCATGGTCTTCTCCCCCCGCTCGATAGCCGGGCAGCCCAGCTGCAGGCAAACGCCGCAATCGCGGCAGCTATCCACAATGGCGGGCACTTTTGTTCCTTTGAGAAGCAGCTCGCAAGGGCGCCTGACAATGACTACCGACACCGCCTCCCGGGCTGTTTCTTCCTTTAAAATTTGTGTCAATCCCTTTTGGTCAAAGGGGTCCGCCACCCGCACAGGTCTTACACCGCAGGCGGTGCAAAGCGCTTCCAGATCAAGCTGCGGTGCCGGCTCATCGTAGATGTTCTTGCCTGTGGCAGGGTTTTGCTGGTGGCCGGTCATGCCGGTGATGCGGTTGTCCAGGATCACCACGGTGATGGTGCCTCCGTTATACACCGCGTCGATGAGAGCCGTGATACCGCTGTGGATAAACGTGCTGTCCCCCAGCACCGCCACAGCGTGCCGGGAAAATTCCTTGCCCTGGGCCTTTTCCGCACCGAAAGCCATGCCGATGCTGGCACCCATGCAAAGGCAGGCATCCAGCATATTGATGGGCGGGAGCGCGGCCATGGTGTAGCAGCCGATGTCCCCAAACACCTTCAGTTTCAGCTTCTTCATGGCGTAGAAGGCTCCCCGATGGGGGCAGCCAGGGCAGAGCACCGGAGGACGAGCAGGCAGTGTATCGGCAGGTTCCGCCGGGACTTCCTGCCCGAAGATCGCCCGTACGCGGCTTACAGAAAGCTCACCCTGAAGGCCGGTAAGGTTCTTGCCCTCTACCTTGATACCCATAGCCGCGACCTGCTGCTCTAGAACAGGTTCCAGTTCTTCAATGACGACCAAACGTGTAACCTGTTGTGCAAAATCTACAATAAGCTTTTGGGGCAGGGGATGCACAAGCCCCAGCTTCAATACGCTGGCATTTGGCAGTGCTTCCTTCACATACGTATAGCTGGCGCCGCTGCAGATGATGCCAAGGGATGTATCCCCCATTTCCATCCGGTTGACGGGCAGAGCGTTGGCGTCTTCCGCCAGGGCTTTCATGCGCTGTTCCACCACCACATGGCGCTTCCTTGCCATGCCTGGCATCATCACATATTTCATGAAATCCCGCTGGTAAGGCTTCACTTCCGCTTCGGCCCGTTCTTCCACTGTTACGGCGGAGCGGGCATGGGCGATGCGGGTAGTTAGGCGCACGAATACGGGAGTATCGTATTTCTCGCTGAGTTCAAAGGCAAGTTTCGTGAAATCCTTGCACTCCTGGCTGTCGGAGGGCTCCAGCATGGGGATGTGGGCCGCCCGGGCGTAAAACCGGCTGTCCTGCTCGTTTTGGCTGGAATGCATGGCCGGATCGTCGGCGCACAGCACCACCATGCCTCCGGACACTCCAGTATAGGCCGCGGTGAACAGCGGATCGGCTGCCACGTTCACGCCCACGTGCTTCATGCAGGTCATGCTCCTGGCCCCGGCCATAGCCGCGCCAAAGGCCACCTCCGCCGCCACCTTTTCATTTGGGGCCCATTCGCAGTTGATCTCCCGGTATTGGGATGCAAACTCCGTAACCTCGGTGCTTGGGGTGCCGGGGTAGCTGGATATCACCCGGACCCCCGCCTCATAGGCTCCACGGGCCACGGCCTCGTCGCCCAGCATCAGCTTTTTCATGAAAGATTCCACTTCCTTGCTTTGCGCCATTATTGAATGACAATAGAGATTTCGTGCCTGCGGGCACGACCAGGACTTTCCTCCCCTGGCTCAATCGTCGCGCTGCTGCGCTGCCGCTTGCATCGCTCGTTTCGCCAGTCTCCTCCGCCTCGCTTCATCCGCCACTGGCGGCGCTTCGGCTGCGGAGCCCTGGACCTTCGGAGGCATATACCAATAAATTGGACTACTTCCTTAGATCAGTCACCCGCTTGGCCTTGCCCTCAAACCGCTTGAGCGTATTGGGCGATACGAATGTCACCTGGATATCGATCCCCAGCACCGTGCGCAATTCGCCTTGGATGTGCTTTTGCAGCGCTTCCAGTTCGCTCCAGTGCTCCAATAAGCTTCCGTCGATGAGCTCGGTCTTGACTTCGATGTGATCGATATAGTTACGCCGCTCCACCACGATCTCGTAATGCGGCCCGATGCCCGGCTGGCCGATGAGCACGCTTTCGATCTGGGAGGGGAACACGTTCACGCCCCTGATGATCAGCATATCATCGCTGCGGCCCTTCACCTTTTCCATGCGCACCAGGGTCCTTCCGCACTCACAGGGGTCATAGATGAGGCGTGTGATGTCGCGGGTCCGGTAGCGCAGGGTGGGCTGAGCTTCCTTGGTGAGGGTGGTGAGCACCAGTTCCCCTTCTGCACCTTCGGGAAGTACCTCGCCCGTATCCGGATCGATGATCTCGGGATAGAAATGATCCTCATTGATGTGCATGCCCTTTTTGCAGGCGCACTCCCCCGACACGCCCGGGCCGATGATCTCGGTCAGCCCATAGTTTTCTGTGGCCAAAATGCCCCAGCGGCGTTCGATCTCCGAGCGCATTTCCTCGGTGGATCCCTCACCGCCGAACAGACCCACCTTCAAATGGATATCCTTAAGGACGCCCATCTGCTCGGCCACTTCCGCCATATACATGGCGTAGCTGGGGGTGCAGATCAGCGCCGTGGAGCCAAAATCCCGCATCACGTTGATCTGCCGCTCCGTATTGCCGCCGGATATGGGGATGATGGCTGCCCCCACCTTTTCCAGCCCGCCATGCAGGCCGAAGGCGCCTGTAAACAACGTATAGCCAAAAGAGATTTGGGCGATATCCTCCGCCGTGACCCCGGCGGCGGTGGCAATACGGGCGATGTTCTCCGCCCACATATCCAGATCAGCCTTGGTATACCCCGCAGTGATGGGCTTGCCCGTGGTGCCGCTGGATGCGTGAACGCGCACCACTTCTTTCATGGGCACCGCCAGAAGCTTGAAGGGGTACTGCTCCCTAAGTTCCAGCTTGCCCGTCAGCGGGATCAGGGAAATATCCGAAAGCGTCCTGATATCTTCCGGTTTTAGCCCCGCCTTGTCCATTTTTTCCCGGTACATGGGCACATGGTCATATGCATGGCGGACTGTCCAGCGCAAGCGCTCCAATTGTAACGCCTGCATGGCCTCTCTGCCGCAAGCCTCAATCTGCGGATTCCACATCAAATTGCTTCTCCTTCCATACTGCCGGGCCTGCTTCACAAAAGGCCCATCCTACATTGCCGGCCAGGCAAACCGTACACCCGCCGGACACTACGCTTTAGTATAACAAAGCCCGTCCAAAAATGAAAGTACCCGTGAGGGATTTATACATATAAGAAGGGAGGGCGACCTTTGAAGAAGAAGCCCTCCCGCGAAACTTTATCAGGAAAAATTCATTCAGTATCCTGAGATCCATCCGGCGTTTTCTTGCCGGTGAGCATCCACAAAAGCAGCAGCAGGCACAAAAAGCCAAGTGCGGGATACACGATGCCTACCAATCTCGCAAAACCGATCACCGCAAAGAGCAGGAACACCACGCCCGTGATGGCAAAAGCCCTCCAATTGGGGATATAGCAGGTGAACATGTTCAAAAATCCCCGGGTCATGGCCAGCAGCGTGGAGAATACCGCCAGATACAGCCCGATGATGGCCATCCAATACCCTACCTTCCCATAATTGTTAAGAAGCATCACCATGGGCAAAGCCGCATTCTGAAGCTGGGGCTGGCGCATAAGTGCGGCGTTGGCAAGGGACAAAAGCGCAAGCAGGCACAGGCCCAAAAAAATGGCGGTGCGCACCGCCTTCTTGTCCGCCATGGTCCTGCCGACCTCACACATCACC
>JAEWAH010000030.1 GCA_023391725.1 Bacillota bacterium
ACGATAAACAGTGCGTAAATTCAACCTTGAAATTGCGGGAAAGTGCGCCGGATGTCCGGATATACACCACGAATCATGGAGAAAGCGACCAGAATGCCTATCCTTTCACAAAAACAAGCGTGAATAAATGGTCAAATGTGCGTCATTTTACACGCATTATGCTTTGCGTCCCCGCATTCCCCTGTGATAGAATCCACTTACAGAACACGATCTGCAAAGGAGGAGACGCATGACCTCCAATATACATGTACGCAAACAGCGAAGGGTATCGTCTTCCTGGCGCCGGACGGTGGCGCAGAGCCTTAAGCGGGATTGGCAGCTTTATTTGCTGCTTTTATTGCCCATTGTCTTCGTGGTGCTGTACAAATACGCCGCCTATCCGGGATTGCGTATCGCGTTCATGAACTTCAAGCCGGCCAAGGGGTTTGCGGGGAGCGAATGGGTTGGCCTTGACATCTTCCAAAAGATCTTCCGTGACGCGGATTTTTTAAGGGCACTGAAAAACTCCTTGGTGTTCAACTTTTTGGACTTGGCCGTGGGATTCCCGGTGCCCATCATACTGGCCTTATTGCTCAATGAACTGCGTTTCCACCGCTTCAAAAGGATATCCCAAACCGTTTTGTACCTGCCCCATTTTTTAAGCTGGGTGATCGTGGCCAGCGTAGCCTACACCATGTTCAAGCCCGAGACGGGGCTGGTGAACATCGCGCTGAAACAGGGGGGCTTCATCCAGGAGGGTATCCCCTTCATCTCCGAAAAATGGCACTGGGCGGTCACGTATCTATTGGTGGCCGTGTGGCAGGGCATGGGCTGGGGCACCATCATCTACCTGGCCGCCATCACCGGGATCAACGGAGAGCTGTATGAGGCCGCCACCATCGACGGGGCCTCGCGCCTGCGCAAGATCTGGCATGTGACGATGCCGGGGATCCGGGCCACCACCGTGACGCTGCTCATCTTGAACCTGGGGCGCATCATGGGCTCCAACTTCGAGAGATTGAGCACCTTCGGTAACGTGCAGGTGAAGGATTTCCAGTACCAATTGGCTATTTACATCTACGAAAAAGGGCTGGCGTCAGGAAATTTCTCCAACGCCACCGCCGTGGGGCTGTTCCAGTCGCTGCTGGGGTTCATCCTGGTGCTGGCCGCAGACCGGGTAGCCAAGAGCCTAGGCGAGAATGGGTTGATTTGATGGGCGCGCGGCGAATTTTGGATTGCTTGCAACCAGCAACGATTCTCATGGACAATAGGAGGAAAGAAGTTGTCTGATATCGTTGAATCCTCCCGAACTGAAAAATCGGCGGCACCGGCCTCGCTAAAGGGCCTTAACCGCGTGCGGGTGAGCGATTTTGTGATCGCCTTCATCATCCTGCTGTTATGCCTCACCTGCATTTTGCCCTTTTTGCACATCGCTGCCAAGTCCGTCTCCAGCAACAACGCGGTGCTGGCCAAGTCCGTATACATGTGGCCCAAGGGCTTCAACCTGGAGGCCTACGCCTCCATCTTCAGGGACGGGCAGCTGACCCACTCGATGATCTATTCCATCGAAGTCACGGCCCTGTTCACGGCTATCGGCATGATCGTCACCATCTGCGCGGCCTATCCCCTTTCCCGCAAGAAGCTAAAGGGCCGCAATACGATCTCGCTGCTGATCCTGTTCACGCTGTATTTCAGCGCGGGGCTGATCCCGGAATACCTGCTGTACAAGAGCCTGGGGCTCACCAACACCATGTGGGTATTGATCCTGCCGCTGTCGTTCTCGCCCTATAACATGCTGATTATGAAAAGCTTTCTGGAGTCCACCATCCCCGACAGTTTGGAGGAAGCGGCTTTCCTGGACGGGGCGAACCATTTTCAGATGTTGTTCAAGATCATTTTGCCGCTTTCAAAACCCATCTTGGCGACGCTCGCCCTGTTTTACGCGGTAGGACGCTGGAACGCCTTCGCCGACGCCAAGTATTTCATCACCAAAAAATCGCTGCAGCCCATACAGTATCTGCTATCCAACATGATTTTGAGCTCCGGCTCCGATGCCATCAGCCTGCAGGAAAGCGCTGCGGTAACCTCCACCCCGGAAGTGATCCAGGCCGCGGCGGTGATGTTTGCCACCATCCCGATCATTATGATTTATCCCTTTGTGCAGAAGCACTTTGTCAAGGGCGTGATGATTGGGGCCGTCAAAGGGTGAGGCGCAAAGCGCCGAACCTACCCCTAAAGGGGAAGGCTAGTGAAAGCCTCCCTTGTTAAACTCCGCACCGTCCCACCGTAGGGCGCGACGACCCGGCGCGCTATGGGCCGGTGTTTCGCTCCCTCGTTCCTCGATCGCTTCAGGCTTCGCCCTCCGAACGGGAGGGAGGACCGCCCGCAGGCGGTGGAGGGATTCTAAAGGGAGCCTTCCATTCCTTCGTTCTCCCAATGAGAAAAATATATATCAAGGAGGATCGAACCATGAAGAGAACCACAAGCGCCCTGCTCGCCCTGGTGCTCATCCTGTCCGTGCTGGTGACAGCGCCCGCAATGGCCGAAACCAAGCCGGAAGGGTACATGCAGCCCTTCGCGGAGCGCGTGTCCATCACCGTACCGGTGTATGACCGCTCCAAGGAAGGCTATCCCGCCGTGGACGACAACTACTGGACCCAGTGGGTGCAAAAGGAGTTTGGCGAAAAGTACAACGTTGACGTGAAGTACGTCGCCATCCCCCGCAACGACGTGATGACCAAGTATTCCATGCTCATCGCCGGCGGAGAAACGCCCACGATCATGATGGAGTACGACTATCCCAAAGTCGCCCAGTGGGCCAACGACGGCGCCATGCAGCCCATCGATTTAGAGGCCTTCAAGGCCGTCGCCCCCACCTACTACCAGGCCATGGTGGACCACAACCAGCTGGGCTACACCGACCTGAACGGCAAGAGCTACTTCGTCCTGTCCGAGCGGCCCTACAACACCACCACCTTCTCCTTTGCCTCCTTCATCCGCAAGGACTGGCTGGACCAGCTGGGCCTTACCGTTCCCAAGAGCTATGAAGAGTTTGTGAAGGTCGTTAAGGCCGTGCAGGATGCCGGCCTGGCCGAAAACCCCATCGGGCTTTCCCTCCCCACCGCGGCCTATGTGAACAACTTTTCCTTCCGCAATTTCCCCGTGGACGAAAAGGAATGGGCCATGCACTCCAGCCTGGGCACCCCCAGCCTTTCCTGGGAACCCACCTACAAGCTCTTAAAGCGGCAGAACGCCGAATACAACCAGGGCTTCTTCTCCAAGGAATACGAGCTGGAAGCCCCCGATATCTCCGGCGGCGCCGGCCAGTGGCAGACAGACTTCATCAACGGCAAGAAGCTGATCTACGGCGGATACATGTCGGCTAACGTGGCCTGGCTCAACGCCTTCTATGAAGCCAATCCCGACGCGAAACTGGCTGTTGTCAGCTCCTACCAGGTGGTGGAGCCCGGCGTGGTCGAGAATCCGCAAGTCCGTGCCGACAACCCCTTTGGCATGATCGTGGGCTTCTCCTCCTACGCGACCGAGGATCAGCTCAAGGCTGCCTGGATGCTCATGGAATGGATGCACAACCCCGAGGTGCTGTTCACGCTTGAAAACGGCGTGGAAGGCGTAACCTATACGATGGGCGAGGACGGCATGCCCATTGTGAGCGGTGACTACCGCGGCGAGGAAATGCTTAACTACAACATGAACATTGATATGGTTTGCCTGGTGCACGCCTCTAAGA
>JAEWAH010000080.1 GCA_023391725.1 Bacillota bacterium
CCCCCGGCTTTTGCAGCTTTCGATCTCTGCCCGCGCGTTGGGGAAGAGCCGCTTCCCAAGCACTTCCCGGCAAAAGTTTTCGGCAAAAACCTGTACCTGCCCGGTGGTCTTCCCCTTCAAAAAGGCCAGCGCAGCCTCCTTGGCCTGAGTGTCGTTCTTGAATCTAAGCGCGTAGGAGGCATAAGCCCAGACGATCCCCGGCAGATGCGCATAGGACGCAAAGCCCGTTTTCAGGGCGTAACGTATACACGCAAGGATGGAATCGCCTTTGATGATCGTGCCGTCAAAATCAAAAAGTGCAAACCCTTGCCGGATCATAAAATGTCCCCCTTCGGGAGGATAAGAATCCCGGGAAAAGTATACCATGGCCAGGGGGATTGCACAATCTATACGGGGAGGAGTTCTTTTAACAAGGAGCCCTCTCCGCCCCCTCCAAGAAAACTTTATTGGGGGAAGACAAAGGGTATGATCCCTTGACATCAACATATGGCGGCCTGGGCAAAAGCAATATTAGAGATATGCCTCCGTCCAGGGCGTTAGGGTCGCCCTGGTCGCGTCCGCAGACGCGAAATTCTTTCTCTCTCTGGCAAACTTGCTTCCCCCGTATGCGCCCAGTAAAAAACATGGTATACTGTTGTTAATCTGCCCAAGGAGGTGCCCATGCGCCTAGCCCTCATCGCTGACCTGCACGGAAATTTGCCCGCCACCCTGGCGGTTGATAAAGACCTGCGCGCCCGGAAGATCCAAACGGTATACTGCCTGGGAGATATGGTGGGCAAGGGCCCCTCCTCCGCAGCCACCATGGACTGGGCTTTTTCCCGCTGCCAGATGATCCTGGCCGGGAATTGGGACATCGGCATCTCTCAGAAACATTACGCCGCCGATGATTATTACTGGCAGCAGCTTGGTGCTGAGCGTATGGAAAAGCTCAAAACCCTGCCCCTTGAGCATCATTTTTACATGAGCGGGCTTCATATCCGCCTGTTCCATGGAAGACCGATCATGGAGGACCTGCTTTTCGTCCAGGCGGAGCGGGAACAGCTGGAAACACTGTTTGTAAGCGACGGGGAAGACTTTCAGGTGGTTGGTTATTCCGACTGCCACCGGGCCTTTCACCGCACGCTGAACAAGGGATTCCTGTTCAACACCGGCAGCGTGGGCAACGGCCTGGGCGTCAACCGGGCCTGCTATGCCATCCTGACGGGCCGGCCGGGCACAAAGCCCGCGCCGCTGGATATCACCCTTGTTTCCGTGCCTTACAACAACGAGGCCGCGGCCAGGGATGCCCAAAACGATCCGAATCTTCCCTATCGCGATTCCTATATCCGTGAAATCACCACAGGCATCTATTCCCGATAATACGTAGGTAGGAGGGCGGTCATGGAACGCCACGAGGACAACTGCGGGCTTTGCCACATCGCCTTGGAAAATGTGGGCGTCACCCGGGACAGGCAGGCTATCCTTTCCCAAGTGACCATGCATATCCATTGCGGGCAATTGACCGCCTTGATCGGCCAGAACGGGGCCGGAAAGACCACCCTGATACGGGCCCTTTTGCGCGAGATTCCGTTTACCGGCCGCATTCGCCACGAGGATCACCAGGGCCGTGACATCCCTCACCTGCGCACGGGCTATGTGCCTCAGACATTGGATTTTGACAAGGATATGCCAGTCACCGTGGAGGATTTTCTGGCCAGCGCGCTTTCCAGCCGCCCGGTATGGCTGGGTAAATCCAAAATAGTAAAGGAAATTGTCATAGAGGCTTTGGCCGTGGTGAGGGCGGAGGACCTGGGCTTATCACCCCTGGGCAGGCTTTCCGGCGGAGAGTTGCAAAGGGTGCTCCTGGCCCTGGCACTTACCCCGGCGACGGATCTTTTTGTTCTGGACGAGCCTGTGTCCGGGGTGGACCAAAACGGCCTGGCGCTGTTTTTGAACACGGTACTTGCGCTTCGGGCGCGGCATCATTTGGCCATCCTGCTGGTAAGCCACGACCTCAACCTGGTGGAACAATATGCCGACTACGTAGTGCTTCTTGATAAGCAGGTGCTTTGCGCCGGCAGCCCCAAGGAGGTTTTCGCCTCCCCGGAGTTTGAACGGGTATTCAATATGCCCCGCACAAAGGCGAAGCCGGAAGCGGAGGTGGGCTCATGAGCGGTCTGTACGCGGTGATGGATGCATTGCTCCCCTTTGAGTTCCTCTCCTTCCAGTTCATGAAAAACGCGCTCCTGGCCATTCTTCTTTTAACGCCGCTGCTGGCGCTGCTTGGCACCATGGCGGTAAATCAGCGCATGGCCTTCTTTTCCGACGCGCTGGGCCACAGCGCACTCACCGGCATTGGGCTTGGCATCCTTTTGAGCCTTGGAAATGACCTTGTGGCCATGCTCGTGTTTGGCGTGATTTGGGCATTGCTCATCAGCCGCATCAAGCAAACGGGTACCACCTCGGTGGATACGGTGATCAGCGTGTTTTCCAGCACCAGCATCGCCCTGGGGTTGGTGATCCTCTCCCGGGGCGGGGGATTCGCCAAATATTCCGCCCTTCTTATCGGCGATGTATTGGCGGTCTCCCCTCAGGATCTTTTGTGGCTTTTGCTGGCGCTGATCCTGGGCGTGGTGTTTTGGATGCTTATATACAACCGGCTTTTGCTCACCAGCATCAATCCCGCCCTGGCTCGCAGCCGGGGCGTCAAGACGCGGTTTGTGGAATATGCCTTCGTGCTGCTGGTGGCCGTGGCGGTGATGCTCTCCATCCGCTGGGTGGGCGTGCTGCTCATCAACGCCCTGTTGATCCTCCCCGCCGCCGCCGGGCGCAACCTTGCCCGAAGCGCAAAGGGCCATGCCGCCTTCAGCATCCTCATCGCCATGACAAGTGGTGTTTGCGGCCTGATCCTGGCCTTTTATCTGGATACTTCCGCCGGGGCCGCCATCGTGCTGTGCGCCGCGGCCTGGTACGCCT
>JAEWAH010000056.1 GCA_023391725.1 Bacillota bacterium
CAACATAAGTGGAAGGTCCGGCACCATCTGTTGAGATCCACCAGGAAACATAATAGATACCTGTGGCTGTAATGGTTGCGACACCTGTAACTGTATTATAAGAAATATTTATACTTTGGTCATTTACCACTGTATTAAAAATGACAGGGCTGCCATTCGCAACAGTTTCTCCTGCAGTTAACAATACTTCGATACCTCTTAGCTGAGCACCAGGTCCAGCTGCGCCGGTAGGTCCGGTAGGTCCGGTAGGTCCGGTAGGCCCTGTGCCTGTGGCTCCCGTCGCCCCGGTAGGCCCGGTGGGTCCGGTTGCGCCTGTAGGTCCGGTGGGTCCTGTGCCTGTGGCTCCCGTGGCGGCAGTCAGTTATGTACAACCGTGGAAATCCGCGCAGCTGCTAGGTTTCCGAGTAAGCGGACCAGCCATCCATGCTTCAGACATTGCAAGCCCGCTTCCGTCATGAAGTGATTCATAGCATACCACCTCCCTGGTATGGTTGTAGGGAGAATTGGAAGGGCTGCATACATAAGGGCCTATGCCATGATACCGATCAGCCGATTGCAAGAAAAGGCTGTCTTTATCGTGGCATAGGCTGAAAAACACAGAAAGGGCCCAAGGGGTATAGATTATGGGATTTGTATCCGGATAACGTGCGCATCATCACTTCCGGTATAAAAACTCTCGCGAAGCAAATCCTGCTTGACCGTTGTTTTTTTGCCGTAACAATCGATGGTAATATCATAGCTGCCAAAGAAAAGGCGCGTTCCGCAAACACCATTGGACCCGGTCACAAGGTCGGCGTCGGTATGCCATTCACGGTGGATCAAGTCATATAATGTATTGTATACTGGCTTGATCTTCAGATCCTCCGTAACAACGCCGGCTGGCGCGCCAAGCCAGCGGTGGTCGGTGAAGTCAAACCAGGACAGCGCCTCCGTTGCCGGGTGGCTGAACACCAGCGTGTAGAAGTCGCGGGCGTATTCAGCCTGGGAATAAAGATCCTCCTCGGTTTCTTTCCAAAGGTTTTCGGAATTTGACTGGTAATTGAGCGGCCCTGCGGGCACGCCGCTCGCGATGGAGCACTCCGGGAAATGAATAGGCCATCCAAAGGATGCTGCGCGCTCGATGGTATCCAACGTTTCCTGATAGCCCCAGCGTTCCTTGTGCATATGGCTCTGCATACCAAGTATATCAATATCAATATCGTTTTCCCGCATCCCGTGTAAAAAGTTGTAGTATTCATCCGCATGAACGTTCCAGTCACCATAAAGCAGCTTTGCATCGGGCTTGAATGACCGAACAAGCTGTGTTCCAAACTTCATCATATTCATGGGACCGTATTGGCGAACCCAGCGGGATACCGGCGTATCAAAACGGTCGTTCACAGTAGTTTCATTGGCAACGTCAAAGAATTCAAAATCGTTCCCATGAAGCGTCATAAGCCTGGATATACGCTCGGTGTATAACTCCTTGATATCATCGGTGTAACTGATCCATTCGGGTATGAGCTCATGCCAGATCAGCGCATGCAGCTTCTTTTTCAGGTTGTGCTCTTTTGCCCATTGGATTAGGTTTGATGTATACGGCTCGTTGTACGCATGCCGCTTTGGTTCATACCAGCTCCAATGATAAGGTATCATTGTGTAGTTGAACACTTTTATGAACTCTTCGGTGAACAGATCGTTCATTTCCTTGGTTCTATATTTGCCATATTGGTAGCAAACTGCGCCGAACAGGTACTGGTGGTTTTTCATGCGGACGGTGACGGCTGCATTTTCAACCGGCTTTCCATCATGCAAAACGAATATTTCCACATCCTTTTGGCGTACCTGCCTGATACGCTGCCGGGCATTTAGAATGATGTCGCTCACGTTTGTTTCCTCTTCTGCCGGTATGATTGCTATTTATGCATGAAACCTTCTTTTACCATTCTAACGCCTGTCTCTATGCCCAGTGCGGGATCAAACACACTGGAGGAGCCAACTACAAATATCGATGCGCCGGCGGATTCCATTTTAGGAATGTTTTCAAAGCTGCAGTTCCCGTCCACCTCGATGGGGATGCTTTCATAGCCCCGTTCATTTAGCATGAGTCGGGCAGCCTTCACCTTTTGCAGCGTCTGCGACACCAGCTTTTGCCCTGCGAAGCCCGGGTTCACCGTCATGATCAGCAGCATGCCGATATCTGGCAGCACTTCCTCAACAAAGCACAACGGCGTGGCGGGATTGATGGCCAGCGCGGGGGTGGCCCCCTGGTCCTTGATCAGCTTCAACGTCCGCTGCAGATGCTTGTCTGTTTCCAGATGAACAGAAACGATGTCGCCTTCCCCAAACGCCAGCCAGGGGAGGCATTCCGCGGGGTGCTCCACCATCAGGTGGATATCCAGGGGCAGCAGGCCCAGCTTCTTCACGGCCCGGATGGTTTCGGTGGACAGCATCAGGTTGGGTACAAAATGGCCGTCCATCATATCACAATGAAAATAATCCGCTCCGCTGGCATGAAGCCGGCGCAAGTCGTCGCCCATGGCCAGGGGAGAAGCGCACATGATGGATGCCGATATCTTTGATTGCATAGCCTTCTCCTTTTCCTAACCGTTTTGCTCCAGGGCGCTGATCATATCCACGCGGTTTTGGTGGCGCCCGCCTTCAAAAGAGGCGCTTAAAAATGCATCCACGATTTCTTTTGCCACATCCAGCCCCACAACACGGGCGCCAAAGGCGATGATGTTGGCATCGTTATGCATGCGGGCCATCTTGGCGCTGTAGGTTTCAGAACAAACAGCAGCCCGAATACCCTTTACCTTGTTGGCTGCCAGGGAAATGCCGATGCCTGTGCCGCAGATCAGCACACCCAGATCGCAGCTGCCGGAGGCAACGGCCCTGGCTACCTTTTCCCCATAAACGGGATAATCGCACCGCGCTTCTCCATCAGGGCCAAAGTCTATGACAGCATATCCTTTTTCATGCAGATAGGCTGCAATCTGAAGCCTTAAAGGATATCCTACATGGTCTGAACCGATAGCAATACGCATCATATACAGCTCCTTGTTTATGCAATAGGGGAAACGTTTATCCATTGAGACAAAACAGTGCTTTATCTACTTCTTCTAAGCATCCATAGCATACCGTTTTATCGTCATTTTGTCAATAAATCAAGAAGCTGTTTATACTGTTTTGGGTCATTCGGGTTTGACAACGCAAAAAAAATATGCTACGCTGTGAATAAGGTTAGTTAAACGTTATTCCAATCAAAACTGTTGGATCATATATCGTGTCAGGAGAATCGGGAAGGGATGATTTTGTGACGCAGACCGTTACTTTGGGGCTGGATATAGGGGGTACCCATGTACGCATGGGGCTGGTGGATCCTTCGGGTGAGCTTACGCATTTCACCATGTACAAGACGGCTGATTTTATTCGGGAAGGCTTTGTGGGCACGCTTTCTAACACGATACTATCTTACCTTGATGCCCATTTGAACAGCCGTCCCCTGCATACGGTATCTATGGGATTCCCTTCCGCCATTGACAAGACATGCCGGGTGCTGTATTCCACGCCAAGCATACCGGGGCTTTCCAATATTGATATTGTCTCGGAAATGGAAAACCGCCTTCATCTGCCTGTCTGCATCAGCCGGGATGTGAACATGCTGTATTTATATGATGCCCGCCGCTACAGCCTGCCGAATGAAGGGGTGGTAATCGGCGTGTATTTTGGCACCGGAATTGGAAATGCCATTGCCATAAACGGACAGCTTCTAAAAGGTAAAAACGGCGTGGCGGGGGAATTGGGGCATATTCCCGTATGGGGGAAAAGCGATGCCTGCGGCTGCGGCAATGACGGATGCATGGAATTGTATGCCGCCGGCCAGGCGCTTGCAAGGCTGCGCAGCACCCATTTTGCCGATACCCCCATGGAGGATGTGTTTGCGCGCCACGGCGGGGATGAGCGGCTGGATGATTACCTGGAAGCGATGACGCTGCCCCTTGCCACGGAAATCAACCTGCTTGATCCCGAGGCTGTGGTGCTGGGTGGCGGCGTTCTTCAAATGAAGGGTTTCCCCCGGGATGTGCTGGAACGAAAACTTCGCGCCCATGTGCGCAAGCCCTATCCCGAAAGTACCCTGAACCTTATCTATTCTGATTTGCAGCAGAAGAACGGCGTCATTGGGGCCGGATACTATGGATTTATGCAATAAGCCTAGTGGCGGATGATACAGCAAAACACGATTCCCGCATGCGATGGGAATCGTGTTTTGTTTATCCGCTGCTTTGCGGCGGGCTGGCCTATATCCTCCCCCGCGCGATCATCCATCTGCCCATATGGTATCCATCAGAACCTGGGCTTCCTTCATGCTGGGCATGCCGGTCTGGGCGCCCAGCTTGGTCACAGACAGGGCTGCCGCCGCGTTGGCCAGCACAACTGCCTTTTCAAGCGAATAGCCTTGGGCAAGGCCTGCCGCCAGGCCGCCGTTGAAAGTATCCCCGGCAGCGGTGGAATCCACCGCCTTCACCTTAAAGGAGGGAATGTGCGTCCAGCTATCCTCCAAAGCAATGTATGCCCCGTCGGCTCCCGATTTGTGCACCACGCAGGAAACGCCCATTTGTATCAGGTGCCGCGCCCGCTCCTGTATCCCCGCGCTTTCCGCAAGATCGCCGGTGATGGTTACAAGCTCTGTGGCGTTGGGGGTGACAATGCTTACCTTGGAAAGCAATTCCCGGCTTAAAGGCCTGGCGGGAGCGGGATCCAGAATAATTGTCTTGCCAAGGGCATGCAGCTTGTCAACCGCGGCCTGCACCGTTTCCAAAGGGATTTCCAGCTGCATAAGAAAGATATCGGCATCGCTGATCAGGGGGAATATCTCATCCAACCATGCCGGTGTGCAGGTATCGTTAGCCCCCGGCACAACAATGATATGGTTTTCCCCCGCGTCATCCACTTCAATGGCGGCGATTCCGGTGCCTGTGCCTGTGTCCATGCCCAAGGTTTTTATCTGCGTACCGGTTTTCTCAAAATGCTCCATGTACATCCGGCCATAGATGTCGTCTCCTATCCGCCCGGCCATGGATGTCGGTATGCCCAAACGGGAGAGGGCTACCGCCTGATTTGCGCCTTTGCCGCCGGGAATGGTTTGAAAGGAGGTGCCCCGCCTGGTTTCGCCAGGCTTTGGGAATTTGTCGGTCCGGGTGACCATGTCCATGTTAATAGAACCGATGACACAGCATTTTTTCATACAATCCGCTCCTTAGCTTAGCCCCAAACCACAGGGCGCTTTGTGTGCGCATGAAAATAAGCAAGAACTTCCTGCTTTTGATCCGGGCCCATGTCGGGCAGATGAGACAGCGTATAGGGTTTTCCCAATTGCTTGTATTTGGCTGTTCCCATCCGATGGTACGCCATCAATTCGGCCCGGGGAATTTGGGGGTATTGCTCAAGCAAGGCAATAATGCCGTCATAATGGGCAGTTTCTGTGTTGCAGCCGGGAATGATGGGACAGCGCAGGATGACGGCTGCCCCAAGCTTACAAAGCATATCCAGGTTATGAAGGATGTGCTGGTTGCCGGCTCCGGTCAATGTCTGATGCAATGCCTGATCCGTAGCCTTGTAGTCATATAAAAATACATCTGTCAGCTTTGCCGCCTGCCTGAGGGCATCTTCCTCCACATAGCCGCAGGTTTCTATGCATGTATGCAGGTTTTGTTCCTTGGCAGCACCCAAAAGCGCTAGGGTGAACTCCGGCTGCATCAGCGGCTCGCCGCCGGAGATGGTGATTCCGCCGCCGGAGGTATCGTAGTACCGCTTATCCTTCATGACCTCTTGGATGACATCCTCCGCCGTTACGCCTCTGCCGCTCAAAGCCAGCGCGTCATAAGCGCAGGCCTCCACACAGGCGCCGCAGGCAATGCACTTGTCAAAATCCACCTGATGCCGCTCAGAGGTAACATGGTGGACATCCGCCGGACACACCTTTTCACAGGCGCCGCAGCGCACGCAGGCGGATTCCACATACCGCAGCTGCACCTTGGGGCTTACGCTTTCCGGGTTATGGCACCACAGGCACCGAAGGGGGCAGCCCTTTAAAAAGACCGTGGTGCGGATGCCCGGCCCGTCATCCACCGAAAAGCGCTGAATATCTGTGATGAGTCCTTTTATGGCAGCCATATCAATGCACGGTGCGTGACAGCACTTCCTGCTGCACATCCTTTTCCAGCTCCACAAACCGGGCGCTGAACCCGCCTACCCGCACCAGCAGCGAGCGGTGCTCTTCGGGATGGTTAAGGGCCTCTTCCAGATCCTTGCGCCCGACCACGGTGATCATGGCCTGGGTGCCGCCGTTTTCAAAATAGGCGTCCAGGAGAGAGCGCACCTTTTCAGGCGCCCGTTCAAATACATCCCGGCCGAACTTGATGTTCTGCACGGAACCCGCGTGGTTTTCCGGCGGGAAGGAGGCAAGGGAGTTGAGCATGGCGGTAACGCCGCTATGATCCATGCCGCCCACGGGATTGTTGGCGTTGGCCATAAAGGTCAGCGCCTTGCGCCCGTCGGCGGAAGCGCCGGTCCAGCGGCCCAGGTAGGTGTTGGCGGAATTGTTGATGACCACCATCAGGAAGGAATGGAGGCCTACCCGATCGGCCTGTTCTTTGATGGTACGGGCCTCAAAGTCATGCAGGTCCCGGGCCAGGTCATCCACGGCCTTTATATCGTTGCCATATTTCGGGGCCTTGAGGAGCAGCCTTTGCTCCTGTTCATAGCCCACAAAATTGGCTTTCAGCGCCTCCAGCAAGCGGGTTGGGGTAATGGTTTTCTTTTCAAATACCGTCTCCCGGATGGCAGCCAGGCTATCCACCGTATTGATATTGCCGTAGGACTCCAGCGTGGCGCCAAGGTAGGCAATACCCCCCGACAGCATGGATTTTCCTTTCTCGATGCAGCCGTCATACAATAGGCTCATCATCAGGAATGGGGCCTGCTTTGCGGTCTCATTCAAAATAATGGATTCCGCCTCGGCCAGCACCTCGATATAGTGGGTGATCTGCTTTTTATAGGCTTGGTAGAAATCCTCAAAAGTTACATATTCCTCAAAGCGGCCCAGCGCAAGGCCCATGGAGCGGTTCAAAACGGTTTCCCGGCCGTTGAACAGCGTCACCTCCAGGGCTTTGAGCATATTAATCACGCCGTTGGGCGAGCCAAAGCTTTCATGATCGATGATATATTCGCCGCAGCCAAAGGGCACATACTGCTCCGCCTTATCCCGGGGCAAACGGAAGGCGTTTTGGACGGCAGGCACATTCACATCGTCGCTGTACAGCATGGGGTAGGTGGCGCCCTGGCCTATCACTTCCAGCGCCTTTTGGTACAGCCGGTCATCCATACCCTTGTACAAGCGCAGCGTCAGCTGGGGCTCAATGTCGTGGACGATGCGGGAGGCCTCCATGGCCAGCATGGCAAAGGCATCGGCATTTTTCTCATTCCTGCGGCCACGCCCGCCGATGACCACACGGCCGTGATAAACGGTTTTCCGGGCCACTATCAGCCGCCACAGGCCGACGACGCAATCCAGTGCCTCCGCCTGTGTAAGGATACCGGCCGCCAGGTCGTTTGCCAGATAATCCCCCAGGTATACGTCCATGCGGCCATAGTCCATCACCCCGGCCAGGCAGGAATACAGCCAGCTTAATTGAATGGCCTGCCGGAAGGTTTTAGGAGCATGGGAAGCGATATGCGTCAGGTCCGCTGCCATCCTTTCAAGCTCTCCGGACCGCTTCGCCGAGGCATCCTTCATCATGGCATGCGCCTGCCCGGCATAATGCAGGCAGCATTCGCGGATCAAATCCACCGTCAAGGACAGCCCTTCGTAGAATCCTTCCGGATCGCCCTTCATCCGCTTTTCTTCGATCTGCCTTGCAAGACCCGGCAGCCCCAGGGCCAGCAGCGTTTCATAATTTTCATAAGCGCCGGTCATGCGGTACAGGGGAAAGCCCACGCCCACATCCCCCGCGAAGGAATCGCTGGGAAGATAGGTGCGGATGCGTTCGGTAAAATGTTCCTTGACATGGGCGGTGGTGTTTTCCTTTTCCCAAAAGGCCATCATGTCCCGTATTTCGGCGGCTTCCTCACTGCCTTCCGGGGCCGCTTCCAGCGCCTTTTGAAAAGTATCCGGGCGGTAAAAATACCCCATCCCATGGGGGAGGCGGTACAGCGTTACATCCGGGGAAAAGCCCACGCCCCGAAATTCCATGACAAGCGCCCTGCCGGCAAACAGATCCCCATTTTCAATGGGAGGCAGCAGCTCGGGATACAGTACCTGAAGGCACTTCGCTTCCCGGATGGAAAGGGGGGCGTGTTGATATTCTTTAAATACCCGCGTAAACTTTTTTTCCAGCGCAAGGTCTGACAGCATTGGATGTGCCTCCTTATTCCCGCAGGCGGATTTGTCTTAAAAAGTATTGCTATGCAGATGCGGTCTCTGCACCCATTTGAATGTATTGTAGCATGACTCGCATCTCCGCGCTTGCGCTATGCTTGCGGATTATGCTATATTGATATCAAACTTTGAAGGAGACACACAAATGGAGGTTTTCCATTTCACGGGAAGCACGGTTTTGGACCCTGTCTCCCAGGCGCATTACAACTATATCACCCAGGTGAAATCCGTAACGCGCCTGCATGATCACGATTTTTGCGAGGTATTTCTCATTGCCTATGGGCGGGTAATTCATGTGGTGAACGGCCAGACCCAGGAACTGCAGGAAGGTTCCATGATGTTGATGCGGCCCTGGGATATCCACTGTTACCAGCCCATCGGGGAAACAGGCTGCGGCATCATGAATCTGGCTTTTCCAACTTCCGTTTTGCAAAAGGCCTTGGATCTTATGTGGGATGATTACCGTACCTGCCCGCTGTGGATAAATCCGCAGCCCGCCCATGTGCTGCTGCCTTCCGGGAAAGTGAAGGATTGGATCGGCGCCTTTTCAGAACTGAACCTGATGCCGGTGGATGACAAGGAGGGCATACGCCATTATGTACGCAGGCTGCTGATGCAGCTCCTTGCCACCTGCTTTTTTTACCAGCGCCCAGCGCCCAAAACAAAGGTGCCTGAATGGCTGTTTAAGCTGCATTCCGCCATGCAGGAGCCGGAACGCTTTCAAGTAGGGCTGCGCGCCATGCTTGCCCTGTGCGAAAAAACGCCGGAGCATATGTACCGCCAGTTCCGCCATTACTATCACAAAACGCCCGCTGAGTTCATCAACGAGCTTCGTGTAAATTTCGCCGCCAATCTCCTGCGCAATACCGACCAGCCCATTACCCAGGTGGCCCTTTCCTCCGGGTATGAAAACCTGAGCTATTTTTATGAGCAATTCAAACGGCGATTTGGCTTGACCCCCGCCCGCTTCCGGCGGGAAAATCAGACATCCGCCATCAGCCCGGAGGCAGTTTCCCCGCATTGACAGCCGCTATTGGACCGTGTTACAATGGCGCCAACGGATGGGATAAACGTTTACTCTTTGCTTGAAGCATAGAAAGGATGAAGCAAATATGGACCGCAAAACCTATGAATCCGCCCGTAATAAAGCGCTGGAATACTTTGAGAGGGCGCACATTGCCCTGACACAGGCGGAACGGGAAAACGTGGAAGTGGCTGATTTTGGCCTGAATGACTTGAACCGCACCGGCCTGGAGCTTGTAACCTATATCAATACACAGCGCTGCTGCGCCAAGGAACTGGTGCTGTTCCCCGGCCAAACCTGCCCCGAACACCGGCACCCCACCTTTGGCGGCGTGCCCGGCAAGGAGGAGACCTTCCGCTGCCGCATGGGAACCGTGTACCTGTATGTATCCGGCACGCCATGCGCCGCCCCCCATGCCCAGCCGCCCAAAGGGGATGAAGCGTACTATACGGCCTTCCATGAGATCGTTCTTCACCCCGGCGAGCAGTATACCCTTGCCCCTGATACGCTTCATTGGTTCCAAGGGGGGCCGGAGGGGGCCGTCGTTTCGGAATTCAGCACCTCCAGCCATGATGATACGGATATTTTTACCGATTCCAGAATCAAGCGGGCGCCGGTGGTGGAAGGCTGACCCCTGTTGCACATGCATAGCTTCGCAGACCTCCTCCCATAAAGGGTTTTTGCACACTTTTCCAGGGGGGCCTGCGTTGACATTTCGCATTGCATTCCCTATACTGTAGTGTATAGGATAAACGTTTAGTCCATGGAGATTACCGCCAGAAACGCATCATGTGAAGGGAGCTTTTACGTATGGAAAGAGGCATATATTTTGACGGATGGTTCAAAAACAACCATTGCTACCACCCCAGTCTGCCCTTAAGAAGCCTGCAAATGATTGAGGATTTGGAAAAATACCACGGCACGCTGCTGGTGTGGTCTGCCATGGGCGGCGGCAGCATCTCCCTTCCTTATCTGGAAAATGAAGCTTTTGGGCCGGTGGACCCCCGGATGCGCTTTTATGGCTATATGAACGATTCCGAATTCGTGGCGGAATGCAATAAGCGGGGCATCAAGGTGTTTGCCATCGTCTTTGAGGTGCAGGGCTGGGAATTCCCGGCGGTCATCGATGAGACGACCGGTGAAATCAAGCGCCTGAATCTGCATGCCCAATTGGAAGAGAACCATGGCTGGTATGGCC
>JAEWAH010000216.1 GCA_023391725.1 Bacillota bacterium
AAGTTCGGGGGAATATCTGCGGGGCTGTACAAAAGGAGAAAAAGCGTCCGTGCAGAAGAAAACAAAGAAGAGGCTCGCTGTTTTAGCCCTTGTGCTGGCTGTTTTGGCGGCACTCATTTTTGCAGCCTTTTGCCGGGGGCTAACCATATCCCGCTACGCCGTATCCTCCCCAAAACTTCATAACCAGGAGCCTATCCGGGCTGTGCTGCTTACCGACCTGCTACAATTACATCTATGAGGATAAACAACAACCGTTGATACAAAGAGTCAAGGATCTGAAGCCGGATATCATTTTCCTTTCGGGCGATATGGCGGACGACAGGAACTCTATTATTGGCTTGGCGCTGCTATTGAATGGTGTCGCAGACCTTGCGCCATGCTATTATGTCACCGGGAGCCATGATTACTGGAGCGGCGAGATTAATGAGATCAAGCAGGCCGTGGCCGACTATGGCGTAACGGTATTGGAGGGGCAGACGGTGAGCGTCACCCTGAAAGGGCAGATCATCAATATCTCCGGCATCGACGTTCCCTCCATGGCCCCGGCCCGGGGAGGGGAATGGGAGGATGGCGCCTACCGCCGGGCGCTGGAGAGATTTTCAGACCTGGATACAGGAAAGTATAATATCCTGGTGGCCCACAGGCCGGATTTCATCGGGGACTACCGCCAATACGGGTTCGACCTCGTTCTGTCAGGGCACACCCACGGTGGCCAGGTGCGCATCCCTTTTTTGCTCAACGGCCTGTATGCCCCTAACCAGGGATATTATCCGAAATACGCCGGCGGACTGTATGATGTAGACGGGACAAAGCTGCTGGTGAGCCGGGGCCTATCCTACTATCCGGAGCTGCCCCGCATCTTCAACCCGCCGGAGATTGTTTTGTTGGAAATCAAGGGGATAGAGGATGGGCAGACATAACCAAAACGGTTTGATTGCGAAATAGTCCCATCAGGAGCATGTTTGTACAGAAGGAGAAAGCTTGTGACGAAGCGGACCAGAAGAAAACGTTTCACTCTGGTTCCTGAGAGGAATCTCCCGGGGGCTCCCCTTTTTGCGCCGTTTTACCGGGGCCTGACAGTTCCCCGGTATGCCGTCGCATCTTCCAAGCTTAGCAACAAGGAACCTATCCGGGCAGTTCTGCTCTCCGACCTGCACAACTATATCTATGGGGACGATCAGCAGCCCCTGATTCGCCAGATCAGGGAACTCAAACCGGATGTCATCTTCCTTGCAGGTGATATGGCCGACGACAGGGTTCCCTTCATGGGTCTGGCTCTGCTTCTTGCTGGCATCGAAAATCTGGCCCCCTGCTATTACGTTGCCGGAAACCATGACTATTGGAGCGGCCAGATCGACGAGGTCAAAAAGGCCGTAGCCAGTCATGGCGTGACGGTATTGGAAGGGCAGACGGTGAACGCAGTCCTGAAAGGCCAGCAAGTCAGTATTTCCGGCCTGGATGACCCGGTCATGATCCCGGCCCGGGAAGGGGAAGGAAGGGCCGACGCCTACCGCCGTGCACTGGAGACGTTTGCAGACATCAACACAGAAAAGTATAATATATTGGTGGCCCACCGGCCGGAGTTTATCAAAGATTATCGCCGGTATGGGTTCGACCTGGTGCTTTCGGGGCATGCCCATGGCGGGCAGGTGCGCATCCCTTTCCTGCTCAATGGCCTGTATGCCCCCAACCAGGGCTTTTTTCCCAAGTATGCAGGCGGGCTGTACGATTTGGATGGCACAAAGCTTCTGGTAAGCCGGGGCTTATCCTATAATCCAGCGCTGCCCCGCATCTTCAATCCTCCGGAGGTCGTTCTGTTGGAAATACAGGGTACAGGGGAGGGGCAGGCATGATGAGCAAAGGCTGCGTCGTCACCGGCGGCGCCAATGGCATCGGTCGGTGCATCGTTGAGGAATTTTCAAGGGCGGGCTATAAGGTAGCCTTTTCGGATGTGGACGCCGTCCGGGGCGAGGCGTTTGCAAAAGAACTGAATCAGAAAGGGGCTAAGGCGCTTTTTTATCCCGGTGATATGGCGGAGAAGGAAGCGCTTATCGGCTTTGCCCAAGTATCCGCAGCATTTCTGGGCACCGTGGATGCGCTGGTCAACAACGCCTGTATTTCCAAACGGGGCATCGTCTCCGGATGTACCTTTGAGGAGTTCAATTACGTGCTTGCCCTGGGCGTCACCGCGCCCTATATGCTATGCAGTCTATTACAGCCTCATTTCGGGCCGGGAGCCTCGGTAGTGAACATCGCCTCCACCAGGGCCTTTATGTCCCAGCCGGATACCGAAAGCTACACCGCCGCCAAGGGCGGCATCAGCGCGCTGACCCATGCCTTGGCCATAAGCCTTGCAGGCCGTGCCCGGGTGAACGCCGTAAGCCCCGGCTGGATCGATACCGGAGAATATCACGAGGGGGCCTATCCCCCCGCCTACGTGCCGGGAGATACCCTCCAGCACCCTTGTGGACGGGTAGGCCATCCCCAGGACATTGCGGCCATGTGCCTTTTCCTGTGTGGAGAGGGTGCTTCCTTCATCACCGGGCAGAACTTTGTGGTGGATGGGGGCATGACAAAACAAATGATCTATCACAACGATTTTGGCTGGGAATTGCATACGAATGAAAAACCGGGCGAATAGGAGGCAGATTCCATGAAAACCATCGGCTTTGGCATCATCGGCTGCGGGGATGTGACAGAGAAGAAAAGCGGCCCGGCCTTTCAAAAAGCGGAAGGCTCCCGTTTGGTGTCCGTGATGCGCCGGGACCCGGTCAAGCTTGAAGATTATGCAAGGCGGCACGGGGTTGGGAAGTACTCCACCAATTACTTGGACCTTTTGACCGATTCCGAAGTAGACGCCGTCTACATTGCCACGCCGCCCCACATGCACCTGTTTTATACCCTGGAGGCTGCCAAACATGGCAAGGCGGTCTATGTAGAAAAGCCAATGGCCCTAAGCGCGGTTCAGTGCCGGGAGATGGTGGCCGCCTGCCGCACATTTGGTGTGCCGCTGTTTGTGGCCTATTACCGCAGGGGCCAGGAAAAATTCAAGCGTGTAAAGGCCCTTTTGGAAGAAGGGACCATCGGGCAAGTCCGGTCTTTTCAATATACCTATGCCTGCCCTGTACCTGCCTTCAACCCCAGCAGGGCCTGGCTGTTTAACAAAGAAGAAGCGGGGGGCGGACTCTTGTATGACGTCGGCTCCCATATGGTGGATACGCTGCTGTTCGCGCTGGGCGATGTGGAGGCAGCCTCGGGTATCTCGGGAAACATCACCCATGCCCATGATGTGAACGATGTATCCAGCGGCTACATCCACTTTAAAAGCGGTGTCCAGGGCACGCTGCAGATGTCCTTTAACGCGGTGGAAAATGTAGATCAAGCGACCATCTACGGCAGTTCCGGCAGCCTGCGCTTTTCCATCATGGACATGGAACCCATCGTCCTGCGCCGGAACGGGGAGGAAGAACGCATTGCCTTTGATCCCTTGGAGCATGTGCAATTTCCCTGGATCCAGCGCATGGTGCGAATATTGCAGGGACTGGAGCAGGGCGATACCACCGGGGAATATGGCCTTCGCACTCAGGAGATACTGGAGGCCTTTGAGCAAACGGTGATTTAGCGAGCTGTAAGCGCTGTAAACCTGGGCGAAGGGAGGCCTCCAAAAGGCTTCCCCTTGAGGGGAAGCTGTCGCCCGCAGGCGACTGAAGAGGTGTCACGATCGCTTTGTACCGACACCTCTTCCGCCTCCTTCGTCGGCACCTTCCCCTCAAGGGGAGGCTTTTGGTTGGCTGATCTCACGCAATCGAAAGTCAATTGCTTGAATACAACATAACCCGCGCCGCTAGATCCTCGTATAAAACAGGAGGCCAGGGCATATGCCCGGCCTCCTGTTCAAACCCTTTATAAAATTCTCACCCGTTTTCCATCGTCGAGCGGATCTCTTTCAGATACCGTATGATGGGCAGGTGTTGGGGGCAGGCCCTTTCACACTTGCCGCAGGCGATGCATTTGCTGGCGTCCTTGCCCTCGTTCATCAGCGTTTGATACCGGCCGCGGAATCCCGGCATTTTGTCCAACATAGCTGCCTCATCATATCCCCTGAAAATGTTGGAGATGGCCACATTTTCGGGGCAGGGCTGGCAGTAGTTGCACCCGGTGCAACTGGTTTTGATGCGGCTTAAGTACGCCTCTTTCACCTGGACAAGAAGCGCTTCCTCCTCGGGGGTGATCACGCCAATATCGGCGCCTTCGAAAATGCGCAGATTGTCGTCCACTTGCTCCATGGTGCTCATGCCGCTTAGGATTGTCATGACTTCCGGCATATCGTATAAGTACCTAAAGGCCCACTCCACGCTGCTGCGGTGGGTATGAAAAGCGTCGTACAGTTCCTGCACCTTAACAGGCGGCATGGCCAGGGCTCCGCCGCGCAGAGGCTCCATCACCACGATGTGCACGCCCCTTTTTGCCGCGTAGCGCATGCCGGCAATCCCTGCCTGATATTCCCCATCCAAAAGGTTCAGCTGGATTTGCGCCATCTTCCAGGGGTAATCGTCGATGATCTTGGTGAAAAGCTCCCCATCGTCATGGTAGGAAAAAGAGGGAAAGCGGATCTTCCCGCTGGCAACAGCCTTGTCGAGAAACTCGTGATAGCCAAGCTTTTTCATATTTTCAAAGCTGCCATGGTTCAGCGCGTGCAATAGATAAAAATCGATATGGTCTGTTTTGAGCTTTTTGAGCTGCTCGTCAAGAAGCCTATCCATGTCCTCCCGTGTTTTCACCAGCCAGCAGGGCAGCTTGGTAGCCAGATACACCTTTTCCCGGTATCCGTTTTGAAGGGCCTCGCCCACCACCCGTTCGCTATCTCCACCATGGTAGACATAAGCTGTATCCACATAATTGACCCCCGCGTCAATGGACCGGCGGATCATTTTAACGGCCTCTTCCCGGTCGATGGCCTGCTTTCCGTCAATTTCCCGGGTAGGCAGACGCATGGCGCCAAAGCCCAGCCGCGATACCGAAAGGCCTAAATCAGGAACTGAAATCCTCTGCATATGGAGTCACCCTCCTTCTTTTGTCCTTATTAGTGTAGCATAGAATAAAAGCTGTGCAAAGGCATAAATACAAATTCAATACCTTAACGCAGCGTCGCGGCGGGTCTTTTGCGCGCTACTTCGTCATTCTCCGCTCCACGTAGGCTGCCGGCGTTGTATCGCTCCGATTCCTTGTACCGCGCAAAAATCTCTCGCCGCTTTGGATGCATTTAGATTTCTCATTAGTACAATCCCCTGCAAAAGATTTTAGCATGGGTGGAATGTGGATTTTTCCCACAAGCAGCTTGACACACGGCCGGACAACCTGTATAATATTTTTTGCTGCTGTGCGGCCAAACGTGGAGAGTTGGCTGAGTGGTCTAAGGCGCACGACTGGAAATCGTGTGTGGGCTTATACCCCACCTAGGGTTCAAATCCCTAACTCTCCGCCAGAAAACATCAAGAAGTCCTTGAGAAATCAAGGGCTTCTTTGCTTTTAGTTGTGGAGCTTCGACATCAAATATTATGTATCGACATATTTGTATGTATGAGGATACAATTCTATTATATTCCATGGCATCCCAGCGTCTCATACATCTCATAATAACTGCAAACAGTGTCGGGCCAGATTCTTCCCTGTTGCATGGTTATTTTATATATTTTTATACGTCTTCGTCAGTAATTTTTGTATAAGGGAAAACCAAACTTCATTGACAAAATAAGGGCGAAGATGGTATAATTCGACAGAATGATTGCAAAAGATTAATAGATGCAGGCAGCATAGGCTTCCCCCACAAAAGCCTGCGTCTAAGGGGGGTTAATAATGAGTATTGCATATCGTGGTTCATGCGCCCATTGGCTTTTCGAGCGTCTAAAAAATCATTTCATATAAGAATCTGTTCTCAGCGCTGGCGACCCAGGCGAAAGAAGTTCGCCGGGCCGTGATTTGCGCATCCTTCTTTATTTTGGTAAATCGTTTTCGTTACAAAAGATGCTTTTCCCCCCGAATGGAGGAAGAAGAATGCGAAAGAAGTTTAATCAGCAGAAGCTGTATTACTTCTCAGACAGGCTTAGGCGGCAGCTTGCCCAAATATCCGGCCACCCGCTGACCGTGGTGGAGGCCCCCTCCGGCTTTGGCAAGACCACAGCCGTACGGGAGTATTTTAGGGAAAACCTGCCCACGGGTGCTGGGGAATACTGGTATACATGCCTTGGCGAGCCGGCCACTATTGCATGGCAGGGCATTTGTGAGCTTATATCCAATGCCAACGAAGAAGTTGCCGACGGCCTAAAAAAGCTGGAGATGCCTACGATCGATACGCTGATGTATCTGGCAGCGATCTTCAGAAACCTTCGGTGTGAGACGGAAACCTATCTGATCATAGATAATTACCAGCTCCTGCGCTGCGACATCCCTGGCGAATTGATGAGCGTCTTTTCCATGCATGAAAGCTCCGCCCTGCACATCGTATTCATTACCCAGCAGCTTGGGGTCAGGCAAAAGGCGGCGCTTCGCAGCGCCAATGTCCATATGATCGACTCCTCCTCCTTCTTCTTTGACAGGGAGGGCATTTTGAACCTTTTCCGTATGGAGGGCATCCGCTTATCCGAGAGCGAACTGGAAAGCGTGCATTTGAGCACCGAAGGCTGGGTGGCCGCCCTCCGGCTGCAGATCATCAACTATGAGGAAAACGGCTCTTTTGACCGCATCATCGGTGTGGAACATCTCGTAGAAAATGCCATATGGAACAGGCTGGAGCCCGAGGAAAAGGACTTCCTGCTTGCCGTGTCCATCCTGGACAGCTTCACCGCCCGTCAGGGGGCGATCATGCTAAACCAGGAGGTTCTGCCTGCAAACATCGAGGAATTGCTGGGCTACAGTGATTTCGTACGCTATTTCCCAGACAAAGGGATCTATATCATCCATGGCATATTGCAGAATTATCTGCAGAACCGCTTTTATTACCACCAATCCGAGGACTTTCAAAATAGGATATTCCGCCTGGCGGGGCAGTCCTTTGCGGCCATTTCGCAATACTTTCCTGCGGCGCAGTTCTTTTTCAGGGTCAGAGATTTTGACGCCATTTTTTCCTTGCCTTTTAACGGCGAGTACTTGAGCAATCAAAAGGAAAAGCATTTGCTGTCCTTTGTCGCCGAACTGGTGAACGAATGCCCGGAAGAGACGCTGCTCAAATACCCCTTTGCCATGCTCACCTTCAGCTATCAAATGTTCATCGACGGGCGGTTTGATACATATGCCAAGCTCTGCCTGCTGATCGGCAAGGTGATCGAGAATGGCGCGGGCCTAAATCAAGAGGAGCTTCGCAAGATCAAGGGCGAATATGTACTGATGGCTTCCTTCAGGTATTTTAACGATATCAGGCGGATGAGCGAGGGATACAAAAGGGCTTGGGAGATGCTCCAAGAGCCCTCCAGCATGCTTAAGTATGATTTTCCCTGGACGACGTTCGGCTGTCCCTCGGTACTGTTCATGTTCTGGCGGGAATCGGGAGAACTTGAAAATGAGCTCCGGAGCCTGGAGGAATGTCTGCCCATCTACCGCAAGCTGGCCCATAATCATGGCGTCGGCGCCGCCAGCGTCATGCGGGCGGAAGCGCTGCTCATGCGAGGAGAGGATGATCAGGCCGAGATCTATTGCCATAGGGCGCTGTACGATGCCCGCAGCCACCAGCAGGCCAGCATGGGACTGTGCGCCGAGCTGGTGCTTGCCCGCATCGCCATCCTGCGGGGCGACCCGGAAAGCTATTTCGCCGCAGTCAGGAACATACAAAACTATGCCAAAGACAATTCCAACCTGTACGTGCTGCGCATGGTAGACCTTTGTATGGCGGTGCTGAGCCTGGCGCTGGGCATTACGGATTATGTGGCTAAATGGCTTTACGATATGGAGAGCATCCGCAAAATCGTGTACGCGCCGGTCATTTCCTACGCTCAGGGGCTTTATTCCATGCTGCTTCTTACGGAAAAGCGCAACAACGAGTTCTACGGCATCTCTCAGATGATCATGGACGTTGCCAGCGCTCCGGCCGAGGGGATCCATTACCTGATGCCCCAATTGTATCATTATAAATACCTTGCCGTAGCCAAGCTGAGCGGCGGGAACGATCAAGAGGCGCAGGAGTATCTTCAAAAAGCCCTTGCCATCGCCCTGCCCGACAAGATCTATCTGCCCTTTTCCACGCAGGTGAACATGCTGGAATCGTATCTGGAGTCAGCCAAGAATACCCTTGCGGACAGGGAAGGCATCAATGCCGTGATAGCCATAGGCAGGCGCCATGAAAAGGGGGCAGCCGCCATTAAAAAGGCGATCTTCCAGGCCAAATCTCCGCTGACCGCCAGGGAGCGTGAGATCGCCCTGCTGGCCAGGGAGAGACTCAGCGCCAAGGAGATCGCGGACAAGCTGTATATAGCGGAGGCCACTGTCAAAACGATCCTCAAAAATATTTATGGCAAGCTGGACATTCATTCGAAATCTGAGCTGAATTTTAAGGAATTTTAATGTAAAATAAAAAATACCCCGAAACGGGGTATGTGAAGTGAAAAAATCCGCTGTATCCTTTTATATGCGGCAGATTATCTTTATTACACATTGTGTATAAATTTTGGCGAATATTTTGCGATTATTTAAAGTGGGGGAAAGGCATGGGAGTTGAGTCCTTATGAGCGATGTTTTAATTACCGACGATTCAGCCTTTATGCGCTCAACCATCCGGCGGATCCTGGAAAAGGAGAGGCTGATGGTGGTCGCCGAGGCGGAAAGCGGCCCCAGCTGTATTGAGAAATACAAGGAATACCGGCCCGAGATCGTGACGCTGGATATCATCATGCTGGGAATGGACGGCATTGCGACATTGAAAGCCCTGATGAAGATTGATCCAAACGCAAAGGTCATCATGATCACGGCGCTGGGGCAGGAATCCTTTGTCAGGGAAGCGATCTTAAGCGGCGCCCGGTCTTTCATTGTGAAGCCTTTTCAGGAAGAACACGTAATTTCAGCACTGCACAAAGTTATGGCGCACTAAGTTATTGGCATTTTGCAAAAGCCTGAAGGAGGAAGCGGATTGGATAACAATTTCTCAAACGAGCCCATGCTGGATATTTTCATATATGAAACTACGCAAAATATCGAGCAATTGGAAAAGTTGATCCTGTCAAGCGAAAAAGTGAGCGCGTTTGCGCCGGACACGGTCAATGAGATATTCAGGAACATGCACACCATCAAGGGTTCCTCCTCCATGATGCTCTACAACAACATCGCCTCCCTGGCCCATGCCATGGAGGACCTGTTCTTCTTCATCCGGGAAGAGAAGCCGGAAAATATGGACTGCGCACTCCTTTCGGACCTGGTCCTGGAGGGCGTGGACTTTATCAAGCTGGAACTGGAGAAAGTGAAAAACGGCGACAATGTCGACGGAGATGCCGCTACCCTCATCAGCAGTATCAAAAGCTTCCTGGCCATGATCAAAGGGGGAGGAGCCGGACCGGTTACGGCAAAGCCCCAGGAGGAAGCGGCGGAAACGCAGCAGTATTACGTTACCCATGTCAGGGAAGGCGGAGCCCCTAACCTGAAGAGCTTTGAGGTAGTGGTCCATTTTGACGAGGGCTGCGAAATGGAGAACATCAGGGCGTATTCCGTTGCCCACAGCCTGAAGGAAATCGCCGAAGATGTCTTTTATACCCCCGAGGATGTTATTGAAAACAACGAAAGCGCCCTGGTGATACGGGAGCAGGGCTTCCGTGTGGCGTTCAAGTCCGAGAAGAACCTCCAGGAACTGAACGACTTCTTTATGAATACCGCTTTTGTCAATCATGTGGAGCTGAGCGAAATGGAGGAGGGCCAAAGCGCCGGGCCTCATGCGCCACGGCCCACCGCCGGTCAAGATAATGAAGTCAAGGTGTCCAAGGCATCATCTCTGCCAATTCAGGAGCAGGTTGACCGCATCCAGAACGACAATAAATCCGCCCACCAAAGCATTATCAGCGTGGACGTTACAAAGCTTGACAAGCTTATGGACCTGATGGGGGAAATGGTGATCGCCGAAGCCATGGTCACCCAGAATCCGGAGCTTCAATCCCTGAAGCTGAACAGCTTCTACAAAGCCGCCCGACAGCTGCAAAAGATCACCAGCGAGATGCAGGATATGATCATGTCCATCCGCATGGTGCCCCTTTCCGCGACCTTCCAGAAGATGCACCGCATCGTTAGGGACATGAGCAGGAAGCTGGGCAAGGAAGTTCAACTGAAGCTGATTGGGGAAGAGACCGAGGTCGACAAAAACATTATCGAGCATATTTCTGATCCCCTGATGCACCTGGTCCGCAACTCCATCGACCACGGCATTGAGACGGCCGATGAGCGGGCCGCGGGCGGGAAGCCCAGGGAAGGCCATGTGACGCTGGAAGCGCAAAATGCAGGCAGCGACGTGCTTGTGATCGTCAGGGACGACGGCAAGGGCCTGAACAAGGAAAAGATCCTCAAAAAGGCCATCGAGCATGGGCTGATCAACAAGTCAGAAAGTGAACTGACTGACCGGGAGATTTACAACTTGATTTTCCTCCCGGGTTTCTCCACCAACGACAGCGTTACGGAGTATTCCGGCCGCGGCGTGGGCATGGACGTGGTCTTAAAGAACCTGGAAGCCATCGGCGGATCCGCGTCCGTGGACAGCATCGAGGGCGAGGGCACGGTCACGACGCTCAAAATTCCGCTCACCTTGGCCATCATCGACGGCATGAACATCCGCGTAGGCGACGCCAGGTACACCCTGCCCACCGTTTCCATCCAGGAGACCTTCCGCGCCAAGGGAAGCGACACCTTCCAGGATACCGACGGCAATGAAATGATCATGGTCCGCGGTCAATGCTATCCCATTCTCCGCCTGCACAAGATCTATGCGATCCAGACCGAGATCACCGATCTCACCCGTGGGATCATGCTCATGGTGGAGCAGGACGGAAAGAGCGTTTGCCTGTTCGCGGACGAGCTTCTGGGCCAGCACCAGGTGGTGTTCAAGGCGCTCCCGGGCTACATCAAAAACACCAGGAAGATCGATGGACTGGCTGGCTGCACACTCCTGGGGGACGGCAGCATCAGCCTGATCCTGAACATCGGCCGGCTGATCAATATGTAAAGCTGCGGTTTACTCCTCATGAATTCTGTTTATGAAGGGAAACAGCACCTACAAGATGAAGGAGGATCATCAAATGGCGCAGACGGATATTTTGAACCTGCTGGATCAGGACGAGGATACGCTCAAAGGAAAATACCTTATCTTTTCCATGGGGGCGGAGATGTACGGGATCGAGATCCGCCACATCACCGAGATCATCGGCGTCCAGCCCATCACCGAGGTGCCCCGGATGCCCAATTATGTAAAGGGCATCTCCAATCTGCGGGGAAAGATCATCCCCGTCATGGATGTGCGGCTCCGTTTCAAAAAAGAGCCCAGGGAGTATGATGACAGAACCTGCATCATCGTCATCGACACCAACGATATCTCCATCGGCCTGATCGTGGACAGCGTCTCGGAAG
Source organism: Bacillota bacterium (assembly GCA_023391725.1). Lineage (GTDB taxonomy): Bacteria > Bacillota > Clostridia > Christensenellales > Aristaeellaceae > JAEWAH01. The sequence goes on from JAEWAH010000216.1 coordinate 11,587, forward strand.
TGTTGGCCCTTCGGGACGATCAGATCGTGCCGCCCCCGGATGTCAACCGCGACGGGCAGAAGTATATCAAGGGCATTGGCAACGTGGGCGGGAACGTGAAGCTGCTCTTGGACTGCGACAAGCTTCTTAGCGCCGAAGAGCTGGATATCCTGAATGCCATGGCATGATCCATTTTGAAAGGAAGCGGCGCATAAAGGCTGCCGGCAAGACTAATGACAAGGCTTGGAGGAGAGCCTGATGGCCCTCCTTCTCTTTGTAAGGAGAAGCGAAGCATGGTCACCATCCAGGAACAGGAGTTCAAGCGGTTTGCAGATTACGTCCGCTCCAATTTCGGCATCCACTTTAAGAATGAGAAAAAAACGCTGGTAGCCGGAAGGCTCAACAATGTGCTATCCACTATGAATTTTGGCAGCCTTACGGAATACTTGGATTATGTGGCTGCGGATAAATCGGGCCAGGCCATGTCCATGATGCTGGACAAGATCACCACCAACTACACCTTTTTCATGCGGGAAGCGGAGCACTTCTATTATTTCAGGGACAAGGTGCTGCCCTACCTATCCAGGACGGTGAAGGACAAGGACCTGCGCATCTGGAGCGCAGCCTGCTCCACCGGGGAGGAACCCTATACCCTGGCGATGATCCTGGATGAATTTTTTGGACCGGATAGGGCGGCCTGGGATACGAAAGTGCTGGCTACCGACATCTCTGCAGGCGTCCTCGCCACCGCTAAGACCGGGATCTATGCCAAGGACAAGACGTCCGATTTGCCCGCCACGTGGCGGCAACGCTATTTTAAGGACTATGACGCCGAGCATTACATTCTGTCCGAAAGGCTCCGAAACGAGGTCATCTTCGGCAACATCAACCTGATGGAACCCTTCCCCTTCAGAAGAAAGATGCATGTGATCTTCTGCAGGAACGTGATGATCTATTTTGATAACGAGACCAAGGACCGGCTGGTGGAAAGGCTCTATGATATCACCGAGCCCGGGGGATACCTGTTCATCGGGCATTCGGAGGGCCTGAATCGCGAGACTACGCGTTATCGATATGTAATGCCCGCCGTCTACAGGAAGGAGTAGGGGCGCATGGAAAAGCCCGGAAAGATCAGGGTACTGGTTGTAGATGACAGCCTGGTGTCCCGGGAAGTGATTGTAAGGGGGATCACCGCCGATCCCATGATCGAGGTCGCCGCTGTTGCGGGCGATGCCTTTGAGGCCAGGGATAAGATTCTGCAGGTGCACCCTGATGTGATCACCTGCGATGTGGAAATGCCCAGGATGAACGGTATTGAATTCGTCCGGCGATTGCTGCCGCAATACTTTGTGCCTGTGATCATGGTCAGTTCCATTAGCGATGCGGTTTTCGAGGCGCTGGAAGCGGGGGCCATTGACTTTGTCGTAAAGCCCGACGGCCAGCAGCAAAAGAATGAAGCTTTTTTCAGGGACCTTACGGCCAAGATCAAAATGGCCGCGGATGTTCACTTACCGCCTCGCAAGCCCGGGGGGCTTAATGGCAAGGTGGCCGGGAACATGGCGCTAAATGCCAACAGCATTATTGCTATTGGCGCCTCCACGGGGGGGACAGAGGCAATATACAGTATATTGAGCGCGCTGCCCGCCACGGTTCCCGGGATCGTGATCGTGCAGCACATCCCACCCGGTTTTTCCAAGATGTTCGCCGAAAGGCTGAACAGTCAAACCGCCTTGCGGGTCAAGGAAGCCCAAACGGGAGATTATGTGGAGCCCGGCAAGGTTTTTATCGCCCCGGGCGACCAGCATATGAAGATCAAACGTATCGGGAACAGGTATAAAGTAGAGTGCTTTCACGGCGAAAAGGTCAACGGCCACTGCCCTTCGGTAGATGTTTTATTTGAATCTGTGGCCAGCGAGGCCGGGGCTGGCGCGGTGGGCATCCTGCTTACGGGCATGGGCTACGATGGCGCCCGGGGATTGCTCGCCATGCGGCGCAAAGGCAGCAGGACCATTGGGCAGGACAAGCTTTCCTCAGTCGTTTACGGCATGCCCAAGGTCGCCTATGACCTGGGCGCGGTGGAAATACAGATGGCATTGGGGCAAATCCCCCAAGCGCTCTTCGAAATGCTGGGTTAGGTGAAGATATGGAACTTGTGGTAGGAATGGGCGAATATGTGGTAACCGATAGGGAAGAGGACATCTTAAGAACGTTTGCCTTGGCCTCATGCGTGGCGGTCACCGCCTATCACGCCAAACGCCGCGCGGCGGGCATGATCCATGTGGTCCTCCCTTCCCCCCTGGACAGCGGGCCCGGCCGGGAAAGCCTCAGCTATTACGCCAGGACCGGCGT
>JAEWAH010000071.1 GCA_023391725.1 Bacillota bacterium
GTGGGGCATGCCAAGCACACCCAGGGAGGTGAGCACCACGTTGGACAGCAAAAAGACACCCTGGCCCTTAGGAGGAAGCAGGGAATTGAGGCCCTGAACGCCTAGCGCCGTTTCATCGCCCAGTGCAGCAAGCCCCTCTGACAGGCCACCCGCTCCGCGGACGATGTAGATGATGACGATAAAGATCCCGGCGAGCATGATGAAGCCCTGGATGAAATCGATGACAGCGGTGGCTTTGTAGCCGCCCAGGAAAAGATAGATGGAAGACAGGAGCGCGATAGCGATGACGCACAAGGTGTAGTCAAACCCCATGGCCTTTTGGAACATGATCCCCAGGCCTTTATATACCGATGCGGAGTAGGGTAGGAGGAACACGAAGATGATCAGGGAGGAGATCACTTTCAGCGTCTTTGACTGATAACGCTTTTCAAGGAAACTGGGGACTGTGGATACGCCCAGCCGCTCGCCCATCAGCCTCGTGGGCTTGGCCAGCAAGCCCCAGGCTACCAGACTGCCAATGAGGGCGTTGCCGATGCCGCACCAGATGGCGGAAAGGCCCGTTCGCCATCCCACAGACCCGGCGTAGCCTACAATGATCACAGCGGAAAAGTACGCGGTCCCATAGGAGAACGCGCTCATCCACGGGCCGACATTCCTGCCTCCCAGGAGAAATTCGTTGAGGGAAATGGATTTTCGGGCGGTGAAAAAGATGACGAGGACCATCATCAGGGCATAGAGAACCAGCACCGCGATTTTCATCCGGGCACCCACCTTCCATACTACTTGTTCCCGCATGCACATGGGGAACACCTTCAACCTTATTATACAAAAAATCCCCCATATAGCAAGGAGAATTTGCCGCTGGCATGATTTTGCGCCTTTGCCCATAGGCTTTTAGTGCGCATTATATGCCTTTTTCTTGTTGCTGGGGGGTGGCTCAAAATGAAATGGCGGGAGAAGGCGGCCGATCTGGGCGGCATTCCCGAGGATGTGCTCATGGGCTGGCCCAAAGCCATCCTGTATGGACGGCGGCGGCTGATTGTGGAGCAGCACCAAGGGATTCTCACCTACCAGGAAAACATCATCCGCTTGAAGACCTCCTGCGGCGTCCTCAGCGTGACAGGGGGAAGCCTTCAAATCACCCATTACGGGCCCATGGACGCTGTGGTGACGGGGGAGATCTTAGGCGTAAGCTTCGATTTTGGCGCCAAGGAGGGGAAAAAGCCGTGAACGAGGCTGTGAAACAGCTTTTTCTTGTTTCTTTCCGCATGGAAGGGCTGAGTCTGGAACGGCTGATCAACCTGGCCAGCGAGAGGAACATCCTTTTGCATGATTTGAACAGGGTAGGGCTTAAAACGGTGGAGGGGACTTTAAGCGACAGGGACTTTGGCGAGCTCGCGGCGCTGGCAGAGCAAAAGGGTTGGAAGCTTACGCGCCTTCGCCGCAAGGGACTTTCGGCGGTGGGAGCCTGGCTGAAAAGGCGCAAGGGTGTCGTGGCCGGCTTTGTGCTTTGCATTGCTCTGGCCACCGTGGCGCTGCAATTCGTCTGGGGGATCGATATCCTGGACGCGGGGCCTTATGAAAGCGAGATACGTGTCTATTTAAGGGAGCAGAACATAAAGCCCGGTATGTGGAAGAAGGATGTTTCCCTGCCGGATCTTGTCCGCGCCCTGGAATGGCGCATGCCCGATGTTGCCTGGGTACAGGCTTATTACCGGGGCGCATCCCTGGTGATACGGTGCGTGCAGGGTGTACCTCCGCCCGAGATTGAAACGGAGGGTGGCCCCGGGGATGTGGTAGCCAACCGGGATGGTATTCTGATTTCCGTGCTGCCTGTGGCCGGTACGGCGGAATGCAAGGCGGGGGACCTGGTGCATGCGGGGCAGATCCTTATCTCCGGATGGGAAAAGGGCGCCAACGGGATGAAAGTGCCGGTGAAAGCCCGGGGAATCGCCATGGCCAGGATCTGGGAAGGCGTAAAGGTACGCATCCCGGCAGACGAAGTATTGAGCGAGCCCACGGGACGCACGGCTATGTCCCAGGTGGTCGCAACGCCCTATTTTGATGTGGGCCATCTTAACGAACCGGGATTTTTGCAATCCGACCAAACGGTAGAGACTTTGCCCATTGGGGGCGCCTGGTGGCCGGTGGTTTTGCGCAGGGTGACCTGGGAAGAGGTATCATTGTCCATAGAGCCTAGGAAAGAGGCGGAACTCAAGGCGGAGGCGGGACTGGCGGCATTGCGCGCGCTTGCTGAAAAATTGGGCGCAGGTCATGAACCAGTTGACAAATGGGTAGATTATTGTATGATAGAAGGAAGGATGCTGGAAGCGACTGCCATTGCCGAAATACAGGCGGATATAGCGCTTCCAAAGCCCTGGGAAGCGGGCGGTACCTGATAAATGCGCCCGGCTTTTCATCAGAATGGAGGAACGTTTCTTTGCCGCCAACCAGGCAAGTGATGCTTACGGTGGATACCCTGGACGCCTATATGTCGCTATTCGGGACAAATGATCAAAATATCGCCCTGATCGAAATGGAGACGGGCGTGACCGTATCGCTTCGGGGAACGGAGCTTTGCTTAAGCGGTGATCCTGCCCAGACGGAACTGGCGCAGATGGTGATCATCAAGCTCCTGGATATGCTGCGCAACCATGAGATCGTGGATCGCTCCCGCATCCGCTATGCCATCTCCCTGGCCCGGGATGGGAAGGTGGATATGATCGACGAGATCTTGCGGGACGTGGTGGCCATCACCCACCGGGGAAAGCAGATCAAGTGCAAGACACTGGGCCAGCGAGAATATGTGGGCAAGGTGCGGGAAAACGCGCTTACCTTTGTGGTGGGACCGGCCGGCACGGGCAAGACGTACCTGGCCATGGCCCTGGCGGTGGTGGCGCTTCGGAACAAGGAAATCGAACGCATCGTTCTGACCCGCCCGGCGGTGGAGGCGGGGGAAAAGCTGGGCTTCCTTCCGGGTGATCTGAGCCAGAAGGTGGACCCGTATCTGCGCCCGCTTTATGACGCGCTGTATGACCTGATGGGCGTAGACTCCTATCAGAAACTGGTGGAGCGGGGTGTGGTGGAGGTGGCGCCGCTTGCCTACATGCGTGGCCGAACCTTAAGTGATTCGTTCATCATCCTGGACGAGGCGCAAAACACCACCTCTGAGCAAATGAAGATGTTTTTGACCCGTATGGGTTTCAACTCCCGAGTGGTCGTCACCGGGGATATCACGCAGACAGACCTGCCCTTTGGCAAGCGCTCCGGACTTCTGGAGGCGCTGGACGTGCTTGATGGTACTTCCGGCATCGGGATTGTTAGGCTTACCCATCAGGATGTGGTGCGCCACGACCTTGTACAAGCCATTGTGCAGGCTTACGATACCTATGAGAAGCGTGAAAAGGAGACCTTGTCATGATGCCCAAAAGGCAGGGCAATCGAAAAAAAAAGGAGCGGATGAACGCGGCCCGGGCCTGGGCGGCATTGAAGACCATCCGGGCAAGGTGCATTTTTGTTGCCATTTTGGGCACGGCTTTCATGATCGGCATGTTCGTGGCGGCCATCGCCCCCGAACGCTATAACCTGAAAGTGGGAGCCATTGCATTCAAGACCATCACCGCTTCCAAGGACGTGGTGGATGAGATCACCACCGCCCGCAGGCGTGAGGATGCGGCCAGGCAGGTGGAGCCTTCCTACGTTCCCAAGACTGGCGTGACCGATACGGTGATGTCAGACTTGCGCAGTGTGTTTGATGAGTTGCGCACCGCGCAGCAGTACGGCCAAACGTTGCTTTCGGGCAGCACAGAAGGCGCTGCCCACCATTTCTCCCAGGGAGAACTGGATTACGCCAAAGGTCTTTTAACCACCGTTTCGCTGGCGGATTATCAGCTGACCACGCTTTTGCAGACCAGCTTGGATTCATTGGAACAGGCGTACAGCGATGTGTACGCCGCGGTGCGGAATACTTTAAATACCACCATCCGGGAAGGCCAGGTCAACGAATCCATCCAGAACATCCTTCAAATCGTCGGCTACAAGACAGATACAAGCCTTTTGCAGAATGTGATCACCCCGGTCCTGCGCAGGATCATCCAGCCCAATATGATTATCGAGCAGGAAGCCACTGCCGCGGCCCAGGAAAGAGCCCGGCAGGCGGTGGAGCCCGTGGTTTACAACCAAGGGCAGAACATCGTGGTAGCAGGTGAACGGGTGGCCGCCAATCAGCTGGAGATGCTGCGCACCCTGGGCCTCCTAGATGACCAGAGCGTGGACGTGCCCATGTACCTAGGCGCCGCGATGCTGATCGTTATGGTGATGGTGCTCACGCTCATGTTCCTTGCGCTGATGAATATCTCCCTGATTAAGGATCTGCGCAGGATCGTTGTGTTCATGCTGATCATGAACCTTACCCTGGGCGTTTGCATCCTGTTTATCAAGGTCATGCTGGTGAATGTCTACCTCGCTCCTACCATCCTGGGCGCGCTGCTTTTGACGGGTGTGCTGGGACCGACGGTAGGCGTAGCCGGGAACATAGCTATGGCTGTGCTTGTCAGTGCTCTGGCGGGGGGCGGAAACGCCGAGTATGGCGCGATGATGGTCCATCTACTTTTGACAGGCGCGGCCGGCGGAACCGTTGCCGTGATGGCATTTCGTGGCCGTCCCCAAAGGGCTCGGGTGCTTTTGTGCGGCGTGTATGCTGCCATAGGAAGCCTGCTTGCGATGATCGCCATAGGACTCATGACCAACAACGATCTGAATGCCGTTATGAACAACGCTTTGTGGAGTATGGGCGGGGCTATGGTCGCGGCAATTTTGAGCATGGGTCTGCAGCCTATATTTGAAGCCGGCTTTAACCTGGCAACGCCCAGCAAGCTCTTGGAGTTGTCAAATCCCAACCAGCCCCTTTTGCGCAGGCTCCTGCTGGAAGCTCCGGGCACCTACCACCACTCCATTATCGTAGCCAACCTGTCGGAGGCCGCTGCGGAGGCAATCGGGGCCAACCCCTTGCTGGCCCGGGTAGGCTCCTATTTCCATGACGTGGGCAAGCTGAAGCGGCCCCTGTACTTCAAGGAGAACCAGATGGGGGAAAACCCGCACGACCATACCGATCCTTACGTTTCCGCCGCCATCGTGACCGCCCACACCAGGGATGGACTGATGATGGCGCAAAAGTTCCGCCTGCCCGAGGAGATCGAAAAGATTATCATGGAGCACCACGGCGACACGCCGGTGATGTACTTTTACCATAAGGCCCTTCAATTGGCCAACGGTACGCCTGTGGACATATCGGACTTTAGATATGACGGCACACGCCCCACCATGAAGGAAAGCGCCATCGTCATGCTGGCGGATACCATTGAGGCGGCTGTCCGTTCCATGCCTGACCCCACGCCACAGCGCATCGAGGCCTTTATTGAGCAGCTCGTGCGCGGCAAGCTGGAGGACGGACAGTTAAGCGATTCACCCCTAACTTTGCGGGATATCGATAAGATCTGCGAGGCCTTTACCACCGTACTCATCGGCGTGTTCCATGAGCGCATTGAGTATCCGCCGGTGGAGATCCCTGAAAGGCCGCAAACAGAGCCCGCCAAGCTCCCCGACGCGCAAACAGAGCAAGCGGCAGAACCTGCCCCGGAGCAGGAGCCTGCCCAAGGTGAGCCCGACAAGCAAGAGGAGCAGCAGGCGCCTGCTCTGGAGCAGGAAGCTTCGGTTGCTGCCCAGGCGCCGGAGAAAGAGCAGGGGGAGGAAAACACGTGACCCTCTTTTGGGACATACAGGCGATGGACATACCCCGGCACTTTACAAGGCTTATGCAGATCGCGGCTGATTGCTGCCTCATCGCCGAAGGCGTGAAGCTTCCCTGCGGCATTGGTGTGATGCTGGTGGATGATGAAAAGATCCGGGAAATCAATAGGGATACCCGGGGAATCGATAAGGCCACGGATGTTCTTTCCTTCCCCACGGTGAACTACAGGCAGGGAAAAACCGCCGGAGAGTCCCAAACGCTTTTGAAGAGGGAGTTTGACAGCGAACGCGGCGTTTGTATGCTGGGGGACGTGATTCTTTCTGTGGACCATATCCTTTCCCAAGCAAACGAATACGGTCACAGCGAGGAACGTGAGGCGGCGTATCTCTTGGCTCACGGCGTCTGCCACCTGATGGGGTATGACCATGTATCGCCCGAGGAACAAAAGGTTATGCGGGCTATGGAGGAAAAGGCTTTGAACATGATGGGAATGGGAAAGGACGGGCGTGGGGAAGGCGTTTCGGACGAGACGCTGCTTCATCTGGCCCGCAAAGCAATGGAACGGTCTTATGCCCCTTATTCGAAATTCGCGGTAGGGGCGTGCCTGCTCTGCGCGGACGGGCGCGTATTCCAGGGCTGCAATGTGGAGAACGCCTCCTTTGGGCTCACCAACTGTGCCGAGCGAACAGCCCTATTTTCAGCGGTGAGCGAAGGGGCCACGGAGTTTACCACCATCGCTATCGCCGCCCGGGGCGCCGCGCCCTGGCCCTGTGGGGCATGCCGCCAGGTGCTCAATGAATTCGCGCCGGATATTAGGGTGCTTGTCACCTGGGGCGATGGGGAGACCGCCTGCACAACGCTATCCCAACTTCTGCCCCATGGTTTTGGCCCCAAGGAGCTGAACTCAGAGAAATAAAGGAGTCGCATCTTAATGGAGAAAAAACAAGCTTTTCATTCCGGCTTTGTAGCCATCTTGGGCCGCCCCAATGTGGGCAAGTCCACATTGATGAACGCCTTTGTGGGGGAAAAGGTGGCCATCGTGTCGAGCCGCCCCCAAACGACCCGCAACCGGATCATGGGCGTAATGACCCGTGAGAATTGGCAGATCGTCTTCCTGGATACCCCGGGCATCCACACCCCCCGCACGAAGCTGGGGGAATATATGATCCAGTCAGTGAAGGACGCCATGGAGGGGATGGATGCGCTTCTGACGCTGGTGGACGCCACACAGGTGGGGCCCCATGACAGAAGCGTCGTTGCATCCATGGGCGAAAAAAAGGTGCCCAAGGTGCTGGTGCTCAATAAGATCGACCTTGTTCCCAAGGAGAACCTGCTGGCCTTGATCGCCTCCTTTGCCCAGGCGGGCTATGACGCCATCATCCCCATTAGTGCCAAAACCGGGGATGGGCTGGACCAGCTGCAAAAAGTACTGGTGGGTTACCTGCCGGAAGGCCCCAAATACTTTCCCGATGATATGATGACCGATCAGCCCGAGCGACTGATTTGCGGAGAACTCATCCGGGAAAAAGCTCTTCTGCACCTGAAAGAAGAGGTCCCTCATGGCATCGGTGTGGAGATGATGGCCATGAACAAGCTCAACGACAACTTCATGGAGATCCATGCCACCATTTATTGTGAGCGGGACGCCCACAAAGGCATTATCATCGGTAAACATGGCACCATGCTCCAGAGGATCGGCCAGGAAGCCCGAACGGATATTGAAAAGCTATTGGACATGCACATAAACCTCCAGCTGTGGGTGAAGGTGCGCCCCGACTGGCGCAACCGGACCGACGATCTGCACACTTTAGGCTACGAATGAGCCGCCCGGCATGTAAGAGGGAGGGCTTTTCGGTTCTCCCTCTTTTTGTGTCCCAAGAAGCTGCAAAAAAAACACGAACAATCGCGCAAAAAAACGCTGGCAATATTCGCTTTCCTGTGATATACTCATAAGAGTGCCAAAAATCAAAGCACGGGAGTGTTGTGCCCATGGATCGGATACGAAGGAACGAGCGAATGGCGGCCATGACGAAGATCTTGTCCGCTTCCCCAAACAAGATTTTCACGCTATCGCATTTTTGCGATTTGTTTGGCGCAGCCAAATCCACCATGAGCGAGGATATCGATATCCTGCGCACGGTGGTGAAGGATTTTGGCCTGGGCGAACTGGAGACCGTGACCGGCGCGGCGGGCGGCGTGCGCTACCGTCCCGGTATGGGCAAGGAGCGTGCTCATGAATATATCAAGGAGTTGTGCGAGCAATTAAGTTGCAGGGAGCGGGTTCTGCCCGGCGGCTTTTTGTACTTTTCCGATATCCTGTCCATGCCGGATGTGGTGGACAGGATGGGCGTGATCCTGGCCAGCCAATATTACGAGCATGCGCCGGATTTTGTGCTCACCATGGAAACTAAGGGGATCCCCGTGGCGCTGATGACCGCCCACGCCCTGGGCGTGCCCCTGGTCATCGCAAGACGCTCCAGTAAGGTGTACGAAGGCTCCGCAGTGAACATCAACTATGTGTCCGGCTCTTCAGGCCGGATTGAGACCATGTCACTGTCCCGCCGGGCGGTAAAGGAAAATCAAAAGGCGCTCATAGTGGATGACTTTTTAAAGGGCGGCGGCACCGCCAAAGGCATGGTGGACCTGATGCATGAATTCAATGTGACAGTTGTGGGCATGGCTTTTGTGATGGCTACCGCCAATCCGCAGAAAAAGCGTGTGTCCGGGGAGAAGGCGCTGATGATCCTTGAGGAGATGGCCGATGAAGAATTGACCGCCCAGGTACATCCCGCCCCCTGGCTGTATGAATAGGCTTCTTAAAACGGCGTAGGATAACAATGAGGTGATGGTACGTGAAAGATATTCTGCCGCTCTTGTTTTTGCCTGTGTCATTCGGTGGAGAAAAAAACCTGGCCAGCCATGCGCTGCTTGGCAAGCCTGTGTTCCAGTATGCTAAGGAGGCATTGGAAGCCGTTTCCGGGCCTTGCATTGCTCTGGTAGAAGGAGATGTCCAGGGGGATGCTGCCACGCTTTATCCCGTTGAAAGGGAATTTTCGGCAAGCTTTTTAGAGGCTGTTGCTTCTTTTGATGAAAAAAAGGGTAAGGGGCTGGCCGTCTATGGGGATATGCCATGCCTCACGCCGGAAACGCTGCGCTTTCTTGTGGAGGCGGTGGAAGACGGTTGCACGGCCTCCTTCCTGCAATGGCAGGGGGAAGATTTGGAGCAGGAGCCCGGGCTTCGCCTGGGTGGCACCGCGTATTGC
>JAEWAH010000320.1 GCA_023391725.1 Bacillota bacterium
ACTCAAGGGGAAGCATTTTGGGTGCTTTTCTTTGCAGAAATTATTCCGCCTGTTTAGTCAGAACGATTTGGAATTTGGAATTAGTGTCTCGGCTAAATTACGATTTACCAAGGAATAACCAACGTAACCCGCCGCCCTCCCTGGACATAGGATAAAGCAAATCCTCCGGGGAGGGCTTTTTATGTTATACGATCGAGAAAAGGCTGTGGCCTATGCCCATGAATGGGTCTTCCGGCGGAACCCGCGATACTACAATTTTGACAAGCTGGGCGTAGGTGACTGCACCAATTTCATCTCCCAATGCTTATACGCCGGCTGCGGCGTGATGAATTACACCCCGAACACGGGGTGGTATTACATTTCCCTGAACCAGCGCGCCCCCGCCTGGAGCGGGGTGCCGTTCCTGTATAACTTTTTAACCACCAACAAGGGCGCAGGACCCTACGGTCAGGAGATGTCCATCGAAAACGCCATGTTGGGGGATGTGATCCAATTGAGCGCCGATGGCCTGCGCTTTTCCCACTCCCTGCTGGTCGTGGCGCTGGGTGATCCGCCGTCGGTTAATAATATCCTGATCACCTGCCATACCAAGGACAGTGACAACAGGCCATTGAATTCGTATTCGTATAACCGTATGCGGTTGATCCATATCATTGACGCGAGGATGTAAAGGAAAAAGAACGGGACCACCACCGCGGCGATGGAGGGATTCATTCCCCAGCAAGTTTAGGATTTCTCTAGCGCTGGGCAACACCTTCCCTTCCCGTATTTGCCTCCTTCGGTACTCCCCTCAAAGTAAACGGTGATTTATCTTTGCGGTTCCAAAGGCGCGATGTGGGCATCGCCCCTACGGTGGCGCGCCGGACCAAAGCGTACAATCAACCACCCCGGCGCTGCGGCGCCTCCGGCTGTCTCAATCGTCGCACTGCTCACTGCGTTTGCATTGCTCGTTTCGCCAGCTTCCTTCGCTTCGCTTCATCCGCCACAGACGGAGCTCAGCTTCGGAACCCCTCCACGGGAGGGGAATGGAGGCGGTGCGATGTGGGCATCGCCCCCTACGCACCTCATCCGTCGCTGGCGCGCCCCCCAGCTCGCTCAATTGTTGCGCCGCCGCGCAAACAATCCTCAGTCTCGCTTCGCTCGCCAGCTCCTTTCAAAAGGAGCCTTTGCTTGCATCGCTCGTTTCGCAATCTTTCTCCGCTTCGCTTTTTCCGCCGCTGGCGGCGTGAAGCTACGGAACCTTCCCCGCTAAAGCAGGGAAGGCTTTTGGTTGGCTGGTTTTATGCAACTGAAAATCACTTCTTGGACCCAACATAAACCGCAACACGAAATCCTCGTTTACCCAAGTAAAGGCATACGCAGGTTCTGGATTGCTTCGCGTGGCTTGCAATGACGAAACGGCATGCTATCGCGTCATTGCGAAGGAGCCTGCGACCGAAGCAATCCAAAGCCAGAAAGCACCGGGAAAACCTAATAAAGCCTCCGGGGGGAGCCTTTTGGTGGCTTTCCTTTGCGCCCGGTCTACATGTTCATAGCTCACTAAATCATCTTTTACCGAAGGAAAGAGCAAAACGGGAGACTTTTTATATTTCTCTTTATTTCGTTTGGGATATATAAAAGGGACTGCCTCTTTTGAGGCAGTCCCTTTTGATCGATTGCTTGTTATTGCCCCGCGGCGTTGGCGGCGTTGGCGGGATCATCCTGCGGGTTGGTGTAGGTGATCTGGGCGGCGTCCACCCATTCGGTCACGGCGTTGGACAAAGCATCGCTCTTCCTTGTGGATTCCATCTCTTCCACAAGGGAAGCTTTCAGCTCATCCGTAAGCGCCACGGCACCGCCGGGCACGTCGCGCAGGTAATACAGGATGTGCACGCCATAGCTGCCCACCACGGGCTGGCTCACGTCGCCCACCTTCTGCATTTCATCGGAGAAGGCCCCGGCCACAAAGGCGGGATCAAACGCGATGGAGTCCAGATGCACGCTGTAGCCTTCGGATTTGGCCGGTTCTTCCTTCATGCCGGGATCCTCGCCGTACTGGTCGATCAGGGAGGCGAAGGCTTCCCCGTTTTGAAGCCGGGCATAGATATCGTCGGTCTTGGTCTTTACGGAATCCAGGATAGCAGCCTTGGCCGCGTCCAGGTCCGCCTGGGTCACCGGCACGGGCGTGGCAGTGGGTTCGGGGGTGACAGTAGGGGTGGCGGCAGGATCAGGCGTTGCGGTTGCTTCCGCAACTGCTGCATCCTGTCCCTCTTCTGCGGCCGCGTTCTGCTCTTCCAGCTGGGCCTGGATGGAGGTGTATTTGTCAAGCAGCGCGCTGTCTACCGTCAGCAGGATGTGGGTGATGCCCCGCATGCCTTCGGGAATGTACCAGGGCGTTTCGCCCGAATACATGGTGGCGTATTCATACTGCGATACATCCTCGGCAAACGTTTGTTTGTCGGTGTCTACCTTCCCCTGATACGCAGTTTGGATCTCCTCGTCCGTGAAAGGCTGCGCGTCTTTTGTCAGGAAGGCAACCAGCTTGTCTTGAGACGCCTGGTCCTTGTAATAACCCACCAGATCGTCAAGCTTGTAGCCCTGCTGGACCATGTAATCCTCGGCCTGCTGCTTTGCAGTGGCCTTTTCTTCATCGGTAGGCGTTTCGCTGGTGATCAGCGAAGCGGCATAGTTATCCACATAGGAGTCCCATTCCGTCTGCGCCTTTTGCTTAAAGGCGTCTTCTTCTTCCGGAGTGAATTGGTCAAAGCCGTTTTCGGCTACCTTTTGCTTGTAGACTTCATACTGTATGGCCGACTGCAGCGCGATGGACTGAATGTACGACTCCATGCCTGTCAGGTCGTAGCCGTAGCTGGTGTACTGGGAGGCGATGCTGTTGTAGGCCTGCTGCATGTCGGAGCGCAGCAGGGACTTGCCGTTCACTGTGGCCAGCACATCGTCCGGAGAACCGGGCGTGGCGGAAGGCACAGGAGCTGCCGTGATCTCCGCAGAAGCGGGGGTTTCAGTAGGAGTTTCGCCCAGAGCGCCGGTCATTGCCAGCGTGGTACACATGACCATCGCCAGGCAGAGCGCAAAAAAGCGGGTGGATTTCTTCATGGAATCACGTTTTCCTTTCTTTGTGTCCGGCACCGGCGCCGGCATAGTACTTTTATTATGGCACAGGCCGCGCCCGACTGCAAGCAAAAGCCGCCTGAAGCGAAAATGTTACAGTCCGTTCACGGTTTGGTATAGGAGGGAAGGCCTTCCGTGTCGCAAAGTCGGGTTTTTGGCCGATGCGCTTTTATAGGACGATCGCACAGCTTGCTTTGTTTCATGAAAAAGCGTGGGAATCACTGGACGTATGCAAAGCGGGAGAAATGTAATAAGAAGGCCGGGGTGAGCGGCTTTTGAAAAAGCCGCTCTCCCCGGACCCCTTCTGCGAAAACTTCAATCAGCTATTTGTCTGCTGTAAAGGTATGTTCCCCGAAGCGGTTCTTTTCCCAGCAGTCATAGCCGCGGACGGTGACACTGTCGGGAAGTTCCGTCAAGTTAAGCGATCCAGTTTGTACAAACGTCGTTTCGCTTATTTTGCCGTCCGGGAGCGTGAGACCGACGATACCGCCCCCTCCACTGAGCCCCATATCAATGGGCTGGCCTTGTTCATCCAGGTACTCAAACAACAGCGATTCCCTGACCAGAGTCTTTTGCGCTTCGGTGGCGTCTGGTGCAATGGAGTAGATAAGCTCCGCATAGACGCCAACATCGGTTTTGGTGAGCACAATCTTGTCTACCGTAACGCCTGTTTGGTCTATTGCCACAGGACCCGAATACTGCTTCTGCGTTTGGTGAGTAGTTACATGCAACTTAAAGGAGAACTGACCGCGGACGGCTTGGTCATCAAGCGCTGTTTGTTCATCCTTCCATTCTGTAAGCACGTAATCGCAATCCAGGCCGACGGTATTTTGGTCGGTTGCAAGGGGGCCGGACAGATGGTATACCAACGTTCCATTCTCTTCCTGCAAGTAGTCGATGGTGTCGGTTGCGGATACGCCGTTCATCCCGATATTCAGGCTGACTCTCAGCAGGCGCTTTCCATCTTGGGCGGCAGCCTCGGCAAAGGTGCGGTCGTCCCCATTGTAGACAGGGCCGTTGTACGAAGGGCGGTCCGTCGGCATTTGGTCAGTACCCAGCAAGAGAATCTTTTTCGGATCTTTGGGACGAGCTTCAATGACGGCATTGAGCTGCACGCCGTCACACAGCGCTTCACGCACCTTGAAGGTCACATCCGCGCTTTCCGCCCCGCTGGACATGGGCAAGTCTGTCTGAATGGCATCTTTGGCTTCCGGCAGCATCGTACGCCCGTAACGGTATTCCTGGAAGCTGAAAATCCCCCATTGGGTGGCTGCCGCGTAGGCCACGGCGGCCAGCAGCAGGGTAATGAGCGCTATGGCAACGACGGTTGCCGCTTTTATTTTCTTCACAGGTTTTTCCTCCTCTACTTTTTGGAGGGTAAAGGAAATCTTTTGTTTGAACGCTTCCGGCGTGGGACCGAAGGCGGTTTTCCAATCCTTGCTGTTCATCCTTTACACCTCCTCACCCAGTGTGGCTTTGAGCTGTTTGCGCGCCGCGTACAGCCGTGTTTTCACCGTGCCTTGGGGCACGCGCAGCATGGCGGCGATCTCACGGAGCTCATAGCCTTCCATGTAGTGCAGCACAACGGGGATGCGCAGTTTTTCCGGCAGATCAAGCACCGCGTCGTGAAGCGTGGGATCAGCCCCGGGGGATACGTCCCTTTGGGGCAGCGTTTCCGTTGGGATCTCTCTTCTTACGCTGCGCGAGACAGCGTAGCATTCCCGAATCAGGATGCGGATCACCCAGGTTTGCATGTAAGCGTCGTTTTTAAGCTGCTCCCGTTTTTCCCATGATCGGCGGATGCATTCCTGTACCGCGTCCTCCCGGTCACATGCGCGGGAAAGGAGCCCATAGGATACCCGGTACAGGGTATCCTGCATGGCGACGATCCGCTGGGCAAACACCTGAGAGGTCATTACTGCATCTCCTTGTGCGCAGGTTCTTGACAGGCCTGTCGTTTAGTTAGAGGAAAGAAAAGCGCGGGAGGTTTTTGGATAGGAAAAAAGCGCTTTCCTTTTCAAGGAAAGCGCTTGAGGCGTGATTACATTCTTTCGGGCGCCTCGATGCCTATGAGGTACAGCCCTTTCTTTACTACATTCCGTACGGCTTCCGTAAGCTTCACCCGGGCAGCGGCCAGCGCGTCCCCGTCGTCCAGGATGCGGTGCTCGTAATAGAACTTGTTGTAGGCCTGGCAAAGGTCGGTAACAGCGCGGGTCAGGATGGAAGGCTCGTAGCGCAGCGCTGCTTCCGCAACCACCTCCGGAAAGCGGGAAAGCTGGCGCAAGATTTCTTGAGCCTCATCGTCGGTAAGGGCCTCATAATCAGGCTCCGGCAAGCTGACTTCAGCCGCCTTGCGCAAAAGGGAGCAACACCGGGCATGGGTGTACTGGACGTAAGGCCCGGTTTCCCCGTCGAAGTTCAGCGCCCTATCCCACCAGAAGTCGATATCCTTGATGCGGTTGTTTTGAAGATCGGCATAGATCACCGCGCCGATACCCACCTGCCGGGCGACTTCCCCCTTGTTGGGAAGCTGGGGGCTCTTTTCCTCGATGATGGCCAATGCCTTTTCCTGCGCCCGTTCCAGCAGCTCCTCCAGATAGACCACATGGCCTTTTCTGGTGGCCAGCGCCTGGCCTTCGTAGGAAACCATGCCAAAGGGTACGTGCTGCAGATTCTTGGCCCAGGGGTAGCCCATCATTTCCACTACCTTGATCCACTGGCGGAAGTGAAGGTCCTGCTG
This sequence comes from Bacillota bacterium, assembly GCA_023391725.1. Lineage (GTDB taxonomy): Bacteria > Bacillota > Clostridia > Christensenellales > Aristaeellaceae > JAEWAH01. The sequence continues at coordinate 5,849 of JAEWAH010000320.1, forward strand.
GTAGGCCACCACGTACAAACACTTGTCAAAATGGAAGGTGTCGTACCGGTACAGCGCCGCGGCGATGTCCCTTGTGGGGTAAAGCGTGGCCCCGTCGCGCTTCAAAATCAGGCAGGGGGGCATCTTGTATTCCTCCAGATCCACGATGGAGGCGCCCTCGCTCAAGGTGAGCAGGTTCTTTTCCCTCAGTTCCCTGACCACCCGGTCCATCTTGTCGCTGTAGAAGCTTTCCCCGGTGTAATAATCAAAGGAAACGCCCAGCAGGTCGTACACTTTTTGACTGTCCTTCAGTGTCATGTCCTTGAACCAGTTGAAAATGGCGAGGGCATCTTCGTTGCCCTCCTCGATCTTTTTGAACCAGGCCCGGCCCTCATCCTCCAAAGAAGGATTCTTTTCTGCTTCTTCATGGAAGCGCACATACAGATCGACCAGCGCCTGCACGCCGCCTTCAGCCACCATTTCCTTTGAGCCCCAATGCTTGTAGGCCGCGATCATCTTGCCAAATTGCGTGCCCCAATCGCCCAGGTGGTTGATGCCCACGGTCTTGTAGCCCAGAAAATCGAAAATGCGCTTGAGGCTGTGGCCGATCATGGTAGTGCTCAGATGGCCGATATGAAAACGCTTGGCGATGTTGATGGAGGAATAGTCCAGGCAGATGGTCTTGCCTTCGCCCTCGCTGGAAGCGCCCCATTTTTCCCCTGCATCAAGTACGGTTTGGAGTGTCTCTTTGGCGAAATTCTCCCGGTTCAGGAAGAAATTCAAATACCCCCCCACGCTGTTTACACGGGCGGTCTCCGGCGCGTTCAAGGCTTCTTGCAGCTTTGCCGCGATCATAGGCGGCGCGGCGCGAAGCGCCTTGGCCAGGCGGAAGCAGGGGAAGGCATAATCCCCCATCTCCCGTTCCGGTGGTATTTCCAAAAATCCTTCGATCTCCTCCTGCCCGGGCAGGTTTTCCATGCCCGGCCAGGCGGTTTTCAAACCGGATTCGATCAATTCTGCGATGCGAGACTTCATATCCATAGGAAAGCTCTCCTTTGGGATGCGGAATTCTAATACGGTTTATCTTACCATAGCGGCAGGGCTTGCGCAATGGATGATTGGTTTTGTTGGCGGGAAGGGGGCTTTTTGAGAAAAGTCCCCCTCCCGCAGCATCCTTCAAAAACTTTCATGGGATAGAGTACAAGGAAATTTTACTTTGCCTTCTCCGCATAGAGGATACCCCGGTAGGTATTCGACCCGATGGGGTGCCTGCCGTAATCCCCGTACGAGGAGAGAACAGAGAAGCCGTTGGAATGCAGCCAGCCGGTAACGTCGTTAAGGGTTGGGATATGTTTGAGGGAAGATGTTTTTTCCATAATCGTTTCACCGCTGGGAAGCGTCAGCTCTTTCCGCCCCTTACCCCGGTACATTTGAGTGGCGGGGTCGTAGACGCCTTCCAGCAGAGAGCATTTTCCCCTTACGCCCATATCATCCGTCCCCTGGAAAATGATGCGCTCATGGTGAAGGGTAAAGATTTCCTGTGGGTTTGCGTGCAGTTCAAAATCCAGGTACAATCGCCCGCCCTGGCGCAGGCAGGTGGCCGCCTTTTGAATGAACAATTCCTGCGCCTGTTTGTCGGGCATGGGAGTTTCGATGTTGATGAGGATGTTTCCGGCCAGAACCACCGTATCAAAGCCCCGACCCCAATCCCCGGTGACGGCGTCCATTTTGAAAAAAGATAGGCGCGGTACTCCCTTGGCCTTGGCCTCAAGCCTTTTTAGCATAGCCTCCTGTTTGTCAAACCCGGTGACCGTATGCCCGGCATGGGCCAGGGGGATCAGGATGCGGCCCGAGCCGCAGCAGACTTCCAGCACGTTTTGGGGCGTAGGGCCGATAGTATCAAGCAGCAGGGCAACATCCGCCGTTTCCGTTTCTTCCTGATCGTACAAATCGGCAACCCAATGGGCAAGGATCTGTTCTTTGTTAAGCATTCAGGCACTCCTTTTCTGTTATCGAAAGATTCGCGGCAAACAAAAAAAGCCGCAGGCGCGGCAAACAAGAGGGATTACTCCCTTTTTTATGTGCGCCTTTTTAGTGATTCAGGAATTGATCACCATCGCGCGGTTACTCATCCCAAACATCCCCTTTCGAAACAAGCGAAGGGAAAGCCTTCTGAGGCCACGATACCATAAAAAGGCAGGAAGCGCAAGAAACCAATTGGCTAGAGGGCGGCAGAGGAAGCTCGTCGGCCGCCGTCGTCGGCACTGTCCGAAGGGCAAGGCTTGGAGCTACGGAGGAAAGCAATCCTCAGTCGCCTGCGGGCGACAGCTCCTTTCAAAAGGAGCCTTTTTAAAGAATATTTTCGCGGGTGGGGTGCGGGGAGGGGGCCTAAAAGGTGGTTCCCCCGCCTTACTCACCCGTTTCTCTCCAGGGTTGAAATTTCCATGGGTTTTGGGCTACAATAGAGGGTAGCTTTTGTGAGCGGAGGAAAACAAGTGACGAACGCGCAAGTATTATCCACGGAATTTAAGGTGCTGCCCTGGCAGGCGGAAGCGGTGATCCGGCTGCTGGACGAAGGGAATACGCTGCCCTTTATTGCCCGCTACCGCAAGGAGCAGCACGGGGAGCTGAACGATCAGGTATTACGGGACATGTCGCTGCGCTTGGAGCAGCTTCGCGCGTTGCAAAAACGGCGGGAAGAGATTTTGTCCTCTATGGAAAAGCAGGGCGTTTTGACGGAGGAATTGCAAAAGGCGGTGGATGAGGCGCAGACCGTAGGAACGCTGGAGGACATCTACCGGCCCTATAAGCCCAAGCGCCGCACAAGGGCGACGATTGCAAGGGAACGGGGGCTGGAGCCGCTGGCAAACCTGCTGCTTATGCAGGACAAGCGCTCCGGCAGCGTGGAGGAGATGGCGAAGCCGTATCTTTCGGAAGAAAAGGGCGTGCCTGATACGGAGACTGCCTTAAATGGGGCCATGGATATCCTGGCCGAGGATTTTTCCAACGATGCCAAGATACGTGCAAGATTGAAGGAACTGTACCAGCGCACCTGCCAGGTGAGGGTGAAGGCGGCCAAGGAAGAGGATTCCGTGTACCGCATGTATTACGATCACCAGGAGCTTTTGCGCCTGATGCCCTCCCACCGGGTTCTGGCCATGAACAGGGGCGAGGCGGAAGGCTTTTTGAAGGTCGGCTTGGCCGTGGAAGAGGCGGACGCGATCCGGGAGGTTACCCAGCCATTCGTGCGGCCAGGGAGTATCACCACCCAATACGTTCAGCAGGCTGCGGAGGATAGTTATCGCCGGCTCATCGCGCCTTCCCTGGATAACGAGCTCCGGGGGGATCTTACCGATCGGGCCCAGGAGGCCGCGGTAAAGGTGTTTGCCCAGAACTTGAAGCCACTGCTCATGCAGCCTCCCGTCCGCGGCAAGGCGGCCATCGGGCTGGACCCGGGCATCCGCACCGGCTGTAAGACGGCGGTGGTGGATGAAACCGGGCGCGTGCTGGATACCGCGGTGATTTATCCCCTGCCCAGCCATGGCAGGGTGGTTGAGGCGAAAGATACGGTGAAAAAACTCATTAAAAAGCACCGGGTGAAGG
>JAEWAH010000068.1 GCA_023391725.1 Bacillota bacterium
CGCCACCCCTCCGCGGGAGGGGAATTCCTTGGCACGAAGCTCTCAACTTCCCTCCCGCGGAGGGGGTGGCGCCAGAGGAATGCAGGTGCAGCAGTTTGAAGCTCTCAATTCCCCTCCCGCGGAGGGGGTGGCGCCACAGGAATGCAGGTGCAGCAGTTTGAAGCTCTCAATTCCCCTCCCGTGGAGGGGTGGCGCGAAGCGCCGGGGTGGTTACCCGTGATGCGGGCGTCGCGGCATACGGCTAGAACTGTGTTTCGCAGTCCCGCTGCGCTCCACGGCATAGATTCGCTTTTCTCACTTTCCGAAGGTTGTGTCAGCCGCAGCTGACTGAGGATCGCGCAAAAGAGTTTAAATGAAGATTGCTTTTTAAGGCTTCCCGGCGTATGATATCCGCCGGGAAGCCCTGCTTTTTTCGTGGCGTTATTCCTTCACGTATGCTGCCACCGCGTCCCGAAGGAATTCGGCGCAGCCCTTGACATTTTTGTCATAGTAGGCGGTGAAGCGCGCGTCGTCCAGATACATCTGCGCAAGGCCCATATGGGCCTCCCTGGAATACTCCTTCCATGTGAAGGAGAGGAATTCCCGGTGCATCTTTGCCAAACGCTGCCCCGCCTCCCCGGCGGGGTCTTCCTTGTTCAGCACAGCCTCTTCCAGCCCGGAGACGATGGCGGCGGACAACAGCTGCAGCTTTTCATACTGCTCCGGGGTCAGCTTCATCATCTTGGCATTGCTCTCATCCACCTTTTGATTGCCGTATTTTTCCCGGACCTCGTGGCCGTATTTCTCTTCGTTTTCCCGGATCATGTCCTTTTTGAAGGCTTCGAATTTTTCCTTGTCACTCATGATAACACTTCCTTTCTCGTGGAGGATGGTTTTCTCTACGTTTGCAATCAGGCCGTCCAGCCGCTTACGGCGCTGTTTTAAGGCACTTAAGTGGCTGTTCAGTGCCTGAAGGCGGTCAAAGGAGGGCGAGGCGAGTAGGGTCTTGATGTCAGTGAGGCTCATGTCCAGCTCCCTAAAGAAAAGGATCTGCTGCAGCTTATCGATCTCCTTTTCTCCATACACCCGGTAGCCGCCTTCCGTGATCCGGCCAGGCGTCAAAAGCCCGATTTCGTCGTAGAACCTGAGCGTGCGCGTGCTAACCCCGGCCAATTTCCCCAGCTTCAAAATGGTGTATTCCATCGCTTATCCTCCTGACAAAGCCATGATAAACCTTGCCGTAACGTGAATGTCAAGTAGTTCTTGAAAATACTTTGGATTTCGCGTCTGCGGGCGCGGCCAGGGCGATCCTAACGCCCTGGACCTTCGGATGCTAAATGTCGGATAGCCTATTGCCATCTTTCTATGCTTCTGCTATAATGGGAACAAACGTTCTTGCGATGGAGGGCTGGGGATGGACAGGGTCATCCTGCACTGCGATTGCAACAGCTACTTCGCGTCGGTGGAGTGCATCGAACGGCCGGAGCTGCGCAGCGTGCCCATGGCGGTATGCGGCGATCCCGAAAGCCGCCGCGGCATCATCCTGGCGAAAAACGAGCCGGCGAAGAAATACGGCGTACAAACGGCGGAGACCATTTGGCAGGCGCTGCGCAAATGCCCTAATCTGGTATTGGTCCCTCCCCATGGGGACAGGTACGAGGAGTATTGCCACAAGATCAATCAAATCTATGCCCAATACACCGACCAGGTGGAGGCCTCCTCCATCGATGAATCGTATTTGGACGTTACCGGCAGCCGGAACCTGTTCGGTTCAGGCCAGAAGATCGCCGATACGCTGCGCCGCAGGATCTGGGAGGAGCTAAGCCTAACCATTTCCGTGGGCGTGTCTTTCAACAAGCTGTTTGCAAAAATGGGGTCGGACTATAAAAAGCCCAACGCCACCACCGTGATCACCCGGGACAACTATAAGCGCATTTTGCATCCGCTGCCAGTGGAGGCCATGATGTATGTGGGCAAGGCGGCGGCGCAGGTGCTGCGCAAAAACTATGTTACGACCGTGGGGGAATTGGCGGGGACTCCCCCGGAGCATTTGAAGCATCTGCTGGGCAGCGGTGGGGAAACGCTGTGGCAGTACGCCAACGGCCTTGATGAAAGCCCGGTTCTGCGGCCCGGGGAGGGCGAGGCGGTAAAGAGCGTGGGCAATGGCATCACCTTCTGCCGTGACCTTACAGGCATCGAAGATATGAAGGCAGGGCTTTTGATGCTGTGCGACAGTGTAGGCGCAAGGCTCAGACGCCACGGGCTGCTGGCCCAGACGGTTACCTTGCACATCAAGGACCCGAACTTCAAGACCATTTCCCGCCAGGCGTCCCTACCCGGGGCCGTGCAGTCCAGCAAATCGCTGTTCGAGGCGGCGCTGCCCCTTTTGATCCGCTCCTGGAATGTAAGTTCCCCCATCCGCACACTCACGGTGACGGCCTCGCACCTGTGCTCTGTGGGGGAAGGCGGGTGCCAAATGAGCCTGTTCCCTCAGGATGCGATTCAAAAAGAAAAGCAGGCACATTTGGAAGCTGCTGTGGACCGGGTACGGGATCGCTTTGGCCGGGAATCGCTTACTGTGGGTACAGTGCTGTCTTCAGATATATTGTCCAAACCAAACTGAATTCCCAGAATTCCCGAAAAATTCCTGCTGTTTTTGCGTCATATAAAGCGAAAAACCAGCAGGAATTTTTTTGTCAATGGCGAATGATTTATTGTTTTGACTTTATTGTCAAAAAGGAAAGGAATTACCCCGGTTATGACACAAGCGATGCGTTCGCTGACAAGGCTTTTTCCCCTTTTGGCTTTCCTGTGTTTATCTCCCATGGCGGCGCAGGCCGCTGATCTAAGCGGCGACCTGTATAGTTTTCAAGTGAGCATCGCGGGAGAATTGATCCATATCCCAAGCACTTATCAGCAGATGGAAGGCAGCGGCTGGAACTATGGCGGCAGCGGGGATGAGCTTTTGCGTCCCGAGCAGCGCGCCGCCTGCAGCTGGGAGAAAAACGGCGTAAGGCTCCAGGGCGAGATGATAAATACCTCCTGGGACGTACACCCGATCAAGGAGTGCACGCTGGCCGCGGTGACGGTGGAAACGCCGAAGGCGGCGCTGCCCGGCGATATCTTCCTGGGCGTTTCCCGGGCAGAGGAAGTGGCGAACGCTTACGGAGTTCCCACGGGTACGTACGAGGACAGCGACAGCTTTCAATATACCTACCGCCTGGATTATGACCAGGAGGCGCTGTTCACCTTTGCCTCCGGCACGGGTGAACTCTGCCGCGTATCCCTTCGCAATGTGGTGATGGACGCGGCCCCTGACTCCTCGGCCCTGTCGGCTGCAACACCCCCTGTTGCTGAGGTGTACCAGGCCCCGGCCAGCCTGGGGGAGGACCCCCTTTCTTTCCGGGTGGATTTTGGCAATGCGTTGTATGGGCTGCCCGCCCCGGTTTCGGAATTCGTGAAGAACGGCTGGACGCTGGGGGAAGAGGCGGACAGTGTGGTCAAGGCCTGCGGCAGCGGCCAGCTTACGCTGTCACTTGGCGGTAAGTCTTTCACCACTTGGGTGTATAACAATTCCTCAAAGGCTGCCCTGGCCCGGGATTGCCTGGTGACTACCGTGGTGAGCGATATGAACAGGGTGAATATCCCGCTGACGCTGCCCGGCGGCGTCACCACCGGCATGAATGAGGCGGATGCTTTGGCACTGCTTGGCAGCCTGTCCGTTACATTCAGCGAGACGTCTTCCCTGCGGCGCTATGCTATTGTGAGCGGCCAGGCTGCGGTGATCCTTTCCGTGCAGCGCAGCACGGGGGTCATCAGCCGGGTGGAAGTAACAGCTGCCCCGCGTACTCCTTAAAATTCAAGATTTCGCGCCTGGGGGGGCGACCAAGGCGATCCTAACGCCCTGGACCTTCGGATCCCAAATTTTTTCATCCTTCTTTCGTTCTACTTGCGTATTTCCCTTGACAGTTTGGCGGGCATGCTTTATAATTCTCGCAAATCCCAGGTTGTTGGAGGTAGTATGGCAGCGCATTCTAACCTGAAAGGCTATTTCTCGTTTACTGGCCGGAGCGGTTACCGCTTCGGCTATTTGAGCAACCGAAAAGCCTTAAGGGATAAGAGTGTTCCCCGCCTGTAATGGCGGCGCTTCAGGTATGAAGAGAGCTCTTTCCGAGCTCTCTTTTCTTATATCATTGGGTTGTTTTCATCAGTCAAAAGAAGGCGCGAGGAGGTAAAAATATGATCATCGTATTGAAAAAAGGCACATCCCAGCAGGAGATTCGGGAGCTCACCGAAAATATGGAACAGCAGGGCGTGACGGTGAGCCCGGTGCAGGGCACGGACCTGACCATCCTGGGCCTGGTGGGCGACACCAGCCGCATCGACGTCTCACATTTGGAAGCCAATCCCAATGTGGACAGGATCATGCGAGTATTGGAGCCTTTCAAGAAGGCCAACCGCATGTTCCACCCGGAAAACACGGCCATGGACATCTGCGGCCAGGAGGTGGGCGGGCAGCGGCTGGCGGTGATCGCCGGACCCTGCTCGGTGGAATCGCAAGAACAGATCACGGGGATCGCGGAAGCGGTAAAAGCATCCGGGGCGCATTTCCTCCGAGGCGGTGCGTTCAAGCCCCGCACCTCGCCCTATGCCTTCCAAGGGCTGAGGTACGACGGCTTGCGGCTTTTGATGGAAGCCAGGAAAATCACTGGGCTGCCCATCGTGTCGGAAATCATGTCCCCCCAGGACATCGAGGTGTTTCAGGAAGAAGTGGACGTGATTCAGGTGGGCGCCAGGAACATGCAGAACTTTGATCTGCTGCGCCAGCTGGGCAAGCTAACCAAGCCCATTCTTTTAAAGCGCGGCCTCTCTTCTACCATTGAGGAATGGCTCATGTCTGCGGAGTACATCCTGGCGGGGGGCAATGAGCGGGTGATTCTTTGCGAGCGTGGCATCCGCACGTTTGAAACGTACACCCGCAACACCATCGATTTGAGCGCCATCCCTGCGGTGAAAAAGCTCAGCCACCTGCCGGTGATCGTGGACCCCAGCCACGCCGCGGGCAAATGGTGGATGGTGGCGCCTCTTGCCCGGGCCGCGGTGGCCGTGGGCGCTGACGGGCTGATGATCGAGGTGCACAACGATCCCGCCCACGCCTTGTCCGATGGGCAGCAGTCCATCAAGCCCGATGGGTTTGCCGCCATCATGGAGGAATTGAAACCTATCGCTGCTGCCGTGGGCCGCACGCTGTAAAGAAAGGGAGGCGATCCCGTGGTGCTGCGCGTAGACCTGAAAGAGGATTTCTACGATATCCTCATCGAAAAAGGGATTTTGGAAAAGATCGGGCCGGAGCTTGCAAAGCGGCTGCCTTGCCAGCAATGGATGATCGTCACCGACGAAAACGTAGACAGCATGTACGGGGAGCGCGTGGCCGATTCCATCAGGGACGCGGGGCTCACAGCAACAAAGCTCACCCTGCCCCCGGGGGAAGGCACCAAATCCTTGAAGATGCTGGAGAAGGTGTATACCGCGCTGTGCGAGGCGGGCATCACCCGCAGCGATGGCCTTATAGCCTTAGGCGGCGGGGTCATTGGGGATCTGGCGGGGTTCGCCGCGTCCACGTATTTGCGGGGGATCCGCTACGTCCAGGTGCCTACGTCCCTGCTGGCTCAAGTAGACAGCGCCGTGGGGGGCAAAGTGGCTGTTGATTTGCCCCAGGGCAAAAACCTGGTGGGCAGCTTTTATCAGCCCAAGTGCGTGCTGCTGGATCCGCTTGTTTTGGAGTCCCTTCCCGACAGCCGCTTTTACGATGGCATGGGGGAAGTGATCAAGTACGGCTGCATCCGGGATGAAGCGTTGTTTGACCTCATCGCCGCCCATCCAGGGAGGGCGGCCATCACGCCCTATTTGGAAGAGATCGTTGCCCGGTGCCTCACCATCAAGGCGGACATCGTCTCCCGGGATGAGCGTGATACCGGGGAGCGGATGCTACTGAATTTCGGCCACACCCTGGGCCATGCCATCGAGACGCTACAGGGCTTTGAAGGGTACAGCCATGGGGAGGCGGTGGCCGCGGGGATGCACCTCATCTGCCGCCTTGCGGAGGAAAAAGGACTGACGCCCGAAGGCACGGCAGAAAGACTGGAAAAGTGCCTGAAAGTGCATCATCTGCCTATTTCCGTGCATTTGGACGATCCCGGGGCGCTGACATTCGTGATGGGCCGGGACAAGAAAAACCTGGAGGGATCGCTGCGGCTGGTGCTGCTTGACCGTATGGGTAAGGCCCGGCTGCACAAGGCGGCACCGGACTTCTTCAAAGGGGTGGAAAAGTGGCTGATGTAATCACGCTGCATCCAGGCCGCCTGAAGGGCACGCTGGCGGTTCCTCCGTCGAAGTCCATCGCCCACCGGGCGCTGATCTGCGCCGCTTTAGCCAAAGGAGAAAGCGTAGTCTCCCCCGTGGACGATTCGGATGACATGCGGGCCACGACCCAGTGCATGCAGGCACTGGGAGCGGATATTTCTAGGGAGGGCAAGACCCTTCGAATCAAAGGGAAAGCTCATACGCCTGCGGCCCAGCCTGAAATGGACAGCCTGGAATCCGGCTCCACTTTGCGGTTTTTGATACCCTTGTCCCTGGTTCTTTCAGAAGGCGGAAGGTTCTTCACGAAGGGCCGTCTGGGGGATCGACCCTTGGGGCCTTACGAGGTGGCGTTTGCAAAGCAAGGGATTACTTTTGAGAAGGCTCCAGGCAGCATTCGCGTAAGCGGGAAACTGGCTCCTGGGCAGTTTGAACTGCCGGGGGACGTATCCTCTCAGTTTGTGACGGGGTTGCTGCTTTCCCTGCCGCTGCTTGATGGCGATTCCGAAATTATTCTCACTACGCCCCCGGAGTCGGAAGGGTACATCGACCTGACGATCCAGACCATGGCGGACTTTGGCGTACATGTGAGAAGGCCCTCCCGCCAATGGTTTGAGATCCCCGGCGGGCAAAGCTATCAAGCCGGGAACTATCAGGTGGAGGGAGACTACTCCCAGGCGGCGGTGCTGCTGTGCGCGAATGCCTTGGGTAGCGGGATTGCTTTGAAGGGGCTTAGGGAAGATTCCCTTCAAGGTGATAGAGCTGTGATGGAACTGCTGACCAGAATGGGAGCAAGGCTTATTCGGGAAGGGGATGCCCTTTCCATTGCAGGCGGTGCGTTAAAAGGCATTGTCATCGACGGCGGCGCATTCCCAGATATCCTGCCCATGATGGCACTTACATGCTGCCTGGCAAAGGGCGAAAGCCGCATCGAGAACGCCGGGCGGCTGCGACTCAAGGAATGCGACCGGCTTGCCGCCACCGTGGAAGACTTATCGAAGCTAGGTGCGGACATCCGGGCCGAGGGGGACGCGATGGTCATCCATGGCCGGGAGAGCCTTCAAGGCGGTGTCAGCGTGGACAGCCATAACGACCACCGCATGGCCATGATGCTTTCCATCTCCGCGCTTTATTGCCGGGAACCCATTCAATTGACAGATCCCGGCTGCGTGGCAAAGTCCTGGCCGGGGTACTGGGAAGACTATATTTCGCTGGGAGGGCGCGTAAAATGAGCAGCAGCTACGGAAACTTTTTGAAGCTTTCTCTCTTTGGGGAATCCCACGGCGTGGGCCTGGGCATCGTGATGGACGGTCTGCCGCCGGGACTCCAATTGGACTTTTCTGAAATCGCCTTGGAGATGGCCCGAAGGGCCCCCGGCCGCACGGACCTTTCTACTCCCCGCCGGGAGGAGGATTTGCCGGAAATTCTCTCGGGGCTTTACGGGGGCAAGACGACCGGCGCGCCGTTGGCGGCCGTTATCCGCAGCCGCGACACCCGCTCCCAGGACTATGGCGAGATTTTGGATAAGCCCCGCCCCGGCCACGCGGACTACACGGGCTTTGTGCGCTATCAGGGCTTTGGCGACCACCGGGGAGGCGGCCATTTTTCCGGGCGGCTCACCGCGCCCATTGTGTTCGCCGGGGCAATCTGCAAGCAGTGGCTCAACCAAAACGGCATCAGCGTCTACGCCCACATCCAGCGGTTGGCGGGCATTCAGGACCATAGCTTCCTGGATGAGCCGGTGACGGAAGATGTATTGACGGCCCTGCGCCATGAGACGCTGCCGCTTTTGAATCCCTCTTTGCGGGAGCAAATAACCCAAGCAATCCTTTCCGCCAAGGAGGAACAAGATTCCGTGGGTGGGATCGTGGAATGCATGGTTACGGGGATCCCCGCTGGGATGGGCGCGCCCTTTTTCGACGCGGCGGAAGCCACGCTTTCCCATCTCATGTTCTCCATCCCCGCGGTGAAGGGCGTTTCCTTTGGCGCGGGCTTCCCCATGGCAGACATGCGGGGCTCTACCTGCAACGATCCCTTTTATTATGATGAATCCGGCGCAGTGCGCACAAAGACCGATAATTGCGGCGGCATCCTGGGCGGCATCACCACCGGCATGCCCATCGTTTTCCGATGCGCCTTCAGGCCTACTTCCTCTATAAGCCGGGAGCAGGAAACCATCTCCCTGAAAGAGAAAAAGAATACCACCCTTCAAATCGTGGGCCGGCACGATCCCTGTATCGTCCCCCGGGCGCTGCCCGTGGTGGAGGCCATGGCCGCCATCGGCCTGTGCGAGATGTGGAAGGAGCACAACACATGCCGGATTTGATCGGCGTCATCGCCTTCCCCGGCACGGAAGGCTCCTTTACCCAGCAGGCTGCCGTTTCCTTTTTCGGAGAGGACAAGCGATACCGTCCTTACGAGACATTTGGCGGTGTGCTGGCCGCTCTTATAAGCGGGGGTGCCGATTACGCGGTGCTGCCCATTGAAAACTCCTCCGCCGGGGGCGTGCTGGAAACATACGATTTGCTGCTAAAGCATGAGCTGCACATCGTAGGCGAGCAGGTGGCGGCAGTGGCCCACCATCTGCTGACGGTTCCGGGGAGTACCATCAAAACCATCCGGGAGGTTCATTCCCATCCCCAGGCGCTGGAACAATGCCGGGGGTTCTTTACCGCCCATCCGAGCATCGTCGCGGTGCCCTCTTTGAACACCGCACTCAGCGCCAAGAGCGTCCAGGAGTGGGGCGATAAATCCAAAGCCGCCATTGCCGGAAGCCTGGCTGCCCAGCTGTATGGTTTAGAGGTCCTTCAGGAAAACATCCACGACAATCCCTACAATACCACTCGCTTCGTGGTAGTTAGCCGGGAGCCTGAATCCCTGCGCACGCCTGACAAGGCTACCGTCACCTTCCTGGTGGCCAATCAGGTGGGCTCCCTGGCGATGCTTCTCACTTGCTTTGCCGAGCATGGGGTGAACCTGAGCAAGATCGAGTCCCGGCCTATCCCTGGCCGTTCTTGGGAATACTTCTTCTTTGCAGATTTTGAGGGTGCCATGGACGAGGCGGAATTGAACCGCGCGCTAGAAGCGGCGTCAAGCTGCTCCCGGGAGCTTCGGCTGATGGGCCGTTACGCCAAGGCGAGATAAGGGAGGATTTTTCTTGCGATTATTCGGCCTCATCGGGGAAAAGCTGGGCCATAGCCTTTCGGAGCCCATCCACCAACGGCTGTTTGAGCTGCTTCAAATACCCGCCGCCTACAAGTTGATGGAGATCCCCCGGGAGCGTGTTTCGGGCGTGGTGGACGCTATCCGGCTTTTGTCCCTGGACGGGATCAACATCACCATCCCCTACAAGGAGGCCCTTCTGCCCCAGCTGGACGAGATCGACGCTTCCGCAAAACCCTTGGGGGCCGTGAACACAGTGAAGAACGACGGGGGCAAGCTTACCGGTTACAATACCGACGTGCACGGGATCAAAGCCATGCTAGGCTTTCACGGCATCGACCCCAAAGGGGGTGCAGCGGTCATCCTTGGCAGCGGCGGCGCAGCCAAGGCCGCCATGCAGGCGCTTTTTGAGCTGGGCGTGCAGGAGATCTTCGTTGTCAGCCGCAGTCCGGAGGGAAAAGCATCGCCTGTGCCCAATGCCAGGTTTATCAGTTATGAAGAGCTGCACGACGTTTCCGGCGCACTACTGCTCAACGCGACACCGGTGGGCATGTGGCCCCATGGGGACGCCTGTCCCGTATCCGAAGATATCGTGGCGCGTTTTTCTGCCATCGCGGATACCATCTACAACCCCTGGGAGACGCAGCTTCTCGCCATGGCCCGGCGCCAGAACAAGCCTTGCTGCAACGGGCTGTACATGCTGGTGGCGCAGGCCATGCGGGCGGAGGAGATTTTTTTGGACAGGGCTATCCCTGCGGAGATCACCTTGACTATTTATCGTGAACTCAGCCAACGCTTGAATCCTTGAGGAGGCTACACTATGCGCATTCTTTTACTCAACGGGCCTAACATCAACCTGACCGGCCTTCGGGAGCCAGGCGTTTACGGCACACAAAGCTATGAATCCATCTGCGCGTACCTGAAAGAGGAGGCGCAGAAGCGGGATATCGACCTGGACATCCGCCAGAGCAATCACGAGGGTATCCTCATCGACTGGGTGCAGGAAGCGTTCCTGAAAAAGTATCAGGGGATCATCCTGAACCCCGGCGCTTATACCCACTACAGCTATGCCCTTCACGACGCTTTGAAGTCTGTCGCCCTGCCCGCGGTGGAGGTGCACCTATCCAACATCCACGCCCGGGAGGAATTCCGGCAAAGATCCGTCACGGCCCCGGCATGTTTGGGGCAGATCAGCGGCTTTGGCCCGCATGGCTATGTGCTGGCTATGGACGCGCTGCTAAAACATGAAAAGGAGAGCCGTTCATGAAAATCGTCCTTGCGGGACTTGGCGTCATTGGCGGCTCCTTTGCCATGGCCTTGAAAAAAGCAGGTTATGAGACGGTATACGGCATCGACACGGACGCGGCCACCCTTGAAAAAGCCCAATCCCAGGGCCTTATTTTGGCGGGGGACGTGGATGGCACTGCCCTTTTGCGGGAAGCGGATCTGACTATTGTGAGCATCTATCCCCACAGCGTGCCCGGGTTTCTATCCGCGCATCGGCAGGACTTCAAACCCGGCAGCGTGATTACCGACGCCACCGGCGTAAAAAGCGAGCTGGCCGCAAAGCTGGATGGGCTATTGCCCGATCATGTGGACTTCGTCCTCGGGCATCCCATGGCTGGCCGGGAGAAGATGGGTTTTGATTTCGCCTCCGACGCGGTATTCAAAGGCGCCAATTATATCCTCACTCCCTTACCCCGCAACAGCGAAAAGAGCATGCGAATGGTGGAGGCCCTGGCGCTTCAATTGGGTTTCAAGCGCGTGCGCCGCGTTTCGCCCCAGGAGCATGATGAGCTTATCGCCCATGTATCCCAGCTTCCCCATGCTATGGCCGTGGCGCTCATCAACAGCGACAGGCCGGACCGGGCTACAGGGCAGTTCATCGGCGACAGCTATCGCGATCTCACGCGCATCGCCCGGATCAATGCCACGCTCTGGAGTGAGCTCTTTCTTTCCAACCGTGAATTTCTCCTGGAAGCCATCGAGGACTTCACCACCCAAATGACGCTCATCCAAAACGCCCTGCGCCGCGGCGATAAGGACGCCCTCATCAAACTCTTCGAACAGTCCACCGCCCGCCGCGAGAAGCTGGACGGGTGACGAGGACGAGGAGAGGCATAGAAATAAGCGAGAGGACCTCCTTTTGAAAAAGGAGGTCCTCTCGCGCTCTCTCCAGGAAAACTTTATGGGAGGAAATATTTTTCAGGACAACCTGGTCTTAAAATCTTCATACCCGAACTGCCGCACGGTTTCGATTTGGCCGTCCGTGCGCCAGAGCAGGATATCCGGCAGGTTCATGCCGTTGAAAGTGTTGTTCTTCACCATGGTGTAGATGGCCATATCGCCAAAGGCCAGCTTGTCACCAACTTGAAGCGGCGTATCGAAGGAATAGTCGCCGATCACGTCTCCGGCAAGGCAGGTAGGTCCCCCAAGGCGGAAGGTGTGGGCCTTTTCGCCTGGAAGCCCGGCGTCCAAAAGGGGCGGGCGGTAGGGCATTTCAATTACGTCCGGCATGTGGCAGGCCGCGGAGGTGTCCAGGATGGCGATGGGCAGGGTGTTGTATACCACGTCCATCACCGTGGCGATAAGGTAACCGGCATTCAGCGCAACCGCCTCCCCTGGTTCCAGGTAAACAGTCACGCCGTAGCGGGCGGAAAAATCCTTCACCAGGCGGATAAGCCGGGGAATGTCGTAGCCGGGCCGTGTGATGTGATGGCCGCCGCCGAAATTCACCCATTTCATTTGGGGCAGGAATTCCCCAAACTGTTTTTCGACCGCATCCAGTGTTTCTTCCAAGGCGTCGGCGTCCTGTTCGCACAGACAGTGGAAATGCAGGCCCTCGATGCCGTTAAGCAGGTCGGGCCGGAAATGATCTCTTGTAACGCCCAGCCGGGAGCCGGGAGCGCAGGGATCATAGATGCCGTGCTCCTGGGTGGAGTGGCAGGGATTGACCCGGATGCCACAGGAAGCTCCGGCCGTGAGTGCCCTGGAGCCGAAACGCTCCCATTGGGAAAAGGAATTGAACACGATGTGCCCGCACAGGGCCAGCACGTCGTCATAAGAATCCTCCGAAAAGGCGGGGGAGAAGATGTGCGTTTCCCCGCCGAAGGCTTCATGCCCCAGCCGCGCTTCGTGGATGCCGCTGGCGGTGGTGCCCTTCAAATATTGCCCGATGAGTGGGTACACCCTGAACATGGAGAAGGCCTTCTGTGCCAATAAAATGCGGCAGCCGCTTTCCTCCTGCACGCTTTTTAAAACGCGCAGGTTTGCCAGGAGACCTTCTTCGTCAATCAGGTAGCAGGGGGTTTTAAGTTTTGAAAGCTCCGGAAGCTTGCGCATCTTAGTCTACCAGAACGGGGCTGAAGCTTTCCTTCCAGGGCAGGCCCCAGCGGTTCAAGGCATCCATAAAGGGATCGGGATCGAACTGCTCCACATTGTACACCCCGGGCTTCTTCCATTTCCCATTCATCACCAGCATGGCCCCGATCATGGCCGGCACGCCCGTGGTGTAAGAAATGGCCTGGGAGCCAAGCTCCCGGTAGCATTCCTGGTGGTCGCAGATGTTGTACAGGTAGTACGTCTTGGGCTTGTTGTCCTTCATGCCTTGGAAGATGCAGCCGATATTGGTTTTGCCCACGGTGCGGGGGCCCAGGGAAGCGGGATCGGGGAGCACGGCCTTCAAAAACTGCAGGGGGATGATCTCACGGCCCTCGTAAAGGATGGGCTTAATGGAGGTCATGCCCACGTTTTGAAGACACTTCAAATGCGTGAGGTAGCTTTGCCCGAAGGTCATGAAAAAGCGGATTCGTTTGAGGCCCGGAATGTGCTTCACCAGGGATTCCAGCTCCTCGTGGTGCAGAAGGTACATATCCTTTTGGCCGATGCCTTCAAAGTTATATACGCGCTTTATTTCCATGGGCTCGGTCTCGATCCAGCGGCCGTTTTCCCAGTAGCTTCCCTTGGCGGTGACTTCCCGGATGTTGATCTCGGGATTGAAGTTGGTGGCGAAGGGATAGCCGTGATCGCCGCCGTTGGCGTCCAGGATGTCGATTTGATGGATCTCGTCAAATTGATGCTTTAGCGCATAGGCGGAAAACACGCTGGTTACGCCGGGGTCAAAGCCGCTGCCTAAAAGGGCCGTGATTCCCGCGTCCCGAAAGCGTTCATGATAGGCCCACTGCCACTTGTATTCGAACTTTGCCGTCTCCGGCGGCTCGTAATTGGCGGTGTCTACATAAGGGGTTTTGGTGGCCAGGCAGGCGTCCATAATGGACAGGTCCTGGTAAGGCAGGGCCAGGTTCAGCACCACATCCGGGCGGAAGGACTCAATGAGGTGGATTACTTCTTCTACGTTATCCGCATCCACTGCGGCGGTGGAGATTTTTGTCGCACCGCCGGACAGCTTTTCTCTCAGCGCGTCGCACTTGGATTTGGTGCGGCTGGCGATCAAAA
This sequence comes from Bacillota bacterium, assembly GCA_023391725.1. Classification (GTDB taxonomy): domain Bacteria; phylum Bacillota; class Clostridia; order Christensenellales; family Aristaeellaceae; genus JAEWAH01. Next base: position 13,957 of record JAEWAH010000068.1, read on the forward strand.
GCTCGCTAAAAACGGCGCTGTTCTGGCAGCACTTTTGGATGGCGACGCTAGCGACGCCGCCGCAGCCGATGATAAGCGCTTTTCCCATGGTGTGGTCCTCCTTATGTACTGGGATTGCCGTTATTTAAAGAGTTTCGCGTCTGCGGACGCGACCAAAGGGCTTTCCGGTCGCCCTTTGGAAACCTTCGGGCAGCTCCTTGTATGATTGACGTCTGGCGTGAGGAAGGGCTTCGCGTCTGCGGACGCGACCAGGGCGACCTAACGCCCTGGACCTTCGGAGGCATCTCCCTATATGAGCTTAATATAATGCATTCGGCTAAGCAACCCATCCTTATATCTTTGCCTAGCAAAGGGATTCTCAAGGGACTTGTCCCTTGAGCGGGGTCCAGGGGCAGAGCCCCCGGGTCACAGTACCGCCAGAAGCAGTTCCCTCAGCACCTTCAATGCGGTGGCGGTGGAAGCGCCGCTGGGGTCATAGGGGGGTGAGAGTTCGGTAAGGTCGCAGGCGACCACGTTAGCGCCCTTGAGGCTGCAAATAGCGTTAAGCAAGTCCATAAAGGATACGCCGCCGGCTTCCGGCGTGCCAGTGCCGGGGAAGAGGGAGGGGTCCAGCACATCCAAATCGATGGTGACGTACAGAGGTTTACCGGATAACTGTTTGACGGTTTCGGCAAAGCCCTGCAAATCAAATTTTCGTTGGGTCACATGGCCCGGGGCCCACTGAAATTCCGGCCGGTCGCCGGAACGGATACCGAACTGGAAGATGCGCCCGTCGCCCAGGATGTCCCAGCAGCGGCGCAGCACCGTGGCATGGGAGAGCGTTTCTCCCAAATAGTCTTCCCGCAAATCAGTGTGCGCGTCCATATGCAGGATGTGCAAATCGGGATATTTTTTTGCAGCGGCCCGAACGGCGCCCAAAGTCGTTAAATGCTCCCCGCCGATCATGACGGGCATCTTGTTATCATGCAAAATGGCGGAGGCCTTTTCCTCGATCATGGACAGGACAGCCTGCACGTTCCCAAAGGGCAATTCAAGGTCGCCCCCATCGAACACGCGTATATCGTTTAAGTCCCGGTCCTGATAGGGGCTGTATGTCTCCAAACCGTAGCTTTCTGCCCGCATCACCCGGCTAGCGAAGCGTGCGCCGGGGCGGTAGGAGGTGGTGCCGTCAAAGGGCGCGCCGAAAAGCACGGCCTGGGCTTCCTCATACCCGCTATCGCAGCCTAGGAAGGTGGACACGTTTTCAGTCCAGGTCGACATTCTCCACATCCTCCAGCAGCTTTTGCACATAGGTGGGCAGCGCAAACGCGCCCCTGTGAAGGTTGATGTTGTAGTAGCGCGTATCGAGGCCCAGCTTCTTCCACTCCCTGGGCCGCAAATCGTTGATGGGGTGGTACTCCTTGGAGGCGAACCCGAACAGCCAGTACCCGGAAGGATAGGTGGGGATATGGGATTGGTAGACCCGGCTGATGGGGAAGGAGTCGATGATCCGCTTGTGCGCCCGCTGCATGGCCAAGGCGTCCGCGGGGTAGAAGGGGCTTTCATGCTGGTTGACCATAATTCCGTCAGCCCGCAGCGCCTTATAGCAGTTTCCGTAAAATTCCCTTGTGAAAAGCCCTTCCCCGGGGCCAAAGGGATCGGTGGAATCCACAATGATCAGATCGTACCGGTTTTCGCAGCTGCGCACGAACTTCATGCCATCCTGGTAATGGACGTGCACCCGGGGATCATCAAACCCGCAGCCGGTAAAGGGCAGATAGGCCCGGCAGGCCGTGACCACCATTTCGTCGATCTCCACCAGGTCGATGTGCTTGACAGTCTCGTAACGGGTGAGCTCCCGAAGAATGCCCCCGTCCCCCGCGCCAATCACCAGCACATCCTCGCCCCGGGGATGCACCGCCATGGGCACATGGGTCAGCATCTCATGGTAGATGAACTCATCCTTTTCCGTGAGCATCATATATCCGTCCAGCGTCAAAAAACGCCCCAGCTCCTTCGATTCGAAGATGTCGATGCGCTGGAACGGCGACTGGGCGCTGTAAAGCTGCTTATCCACCTGGATGGACAGCTCCACCTGCGGAGTATGTTTTTCCGTAAACCAGAATTCCATCTTTTTATCCTCCTGGAAACCATGAAAGGCTTCTTCTAACAGAGTACCCCTCATCAGTCGCCTGCGGGCGACAGCTTCCCCTAAAGGGGAAGCCAAGAGGCTCTTTGAGCCCTACAAACTGCCTTGCCTTCCCCACTTGCCTTCCCCTTTAGGGGAAGGTGGCGCCGCAGCGCCGGATGAGGGGGGAAGGTGCCGACGAAGCAGGCGGATGAGATGTCGGTAACCAGTCAATCTAGAAAGAAAACAACTTAGTCTCCAGTTTATATCACCAGTATATTTTCCACCTTCGGGTCCTGGGTTCCTGTGAGAAAGCAGCCCTTCTCCCGGGCATATTCAATATAACTCACGATTTCCCCTGTAATCCGCTCGCCGGGCGCCACGATGGGGATGCCCGGGGGATAGCTCATCACGAACTCCGCCGCCACCCGACCGGCGCTTTGTTCCAAAGGAATCGTTTCCTTGTCGGCATAAAAGGCTTCCTTGGGCGTCAAAACCACCTGGGGGTTCACATACTCATGGTCCATCAGCCCGGTCCGGTCCTTTTTATAGCGCCTTCTGATTTCTGCCAGCGCGCCCACCAGCCGCTCAATGTCCTGCATCCTGTCGCCAATAGACAAATAGGCCAGGATATTTCCGATATCCCCAAACTCTATCTGGATATCATACTCGTCCCGTAATAGATCAAACACTTCGATGCCGGCCAGGCCCACGTCCAGGGTATGCACCGACAGCTTCGTCTCGTCAAAATCAAACACGGTATCGCCGTTGATGAGATCACGCCCGTAAGCGTAATAATCCCCGATGGCGTTGATCTCGTCCCTGGCATACCTGGCCATCTGCGTAACCTTGCGAAAGATCTCCACGCCGTGAAGCGCCAGGTTCCTGCGGGAGATGTCCAGGCTGGACATTAACAGGTAGGAGCCGCTGGTGGTTTGGGTGAGGTTGATGATCTGCCGCACATGGTTGGGGTTCATCCCCGGGCCGCACAGCAGGAAGGAGCTTTGGGTAAGCGACCCGCCGGACTTGTGCATGCTTACCGCAGCCATGTCTGCCCCGGCCATGATGGCGGAAGGAGGCATGTCCTCGCCAAAGGAAAAGTGGGTGCCGTGGGCCTCGTCCGCCAATACTTTCATACCCGCTTGATGGGCCAGGCGCGCGATCTCCTTAACGTTGGAGCAGATGCCGTAATACGTGGGGTTGTTCACTACCACGGCCTTGGCGTCGGGGTTTTCGCGGATGGCCCGGGCTACGTCCGCCACGGACATGCCCAGGGCGATCCCCAGGCGGCTGTTCATCCGCGGGTTCACATAGACCGGCACGGCCCCGGACAGCACCAGCGAGTTGATCATGCTGCGGTGCACGTTCCTGGGCAGGATGACCTTTTCCCCCTGGCGCGCGCAGGACATAATCATACCCTGCACCGCGGAAGTGGTGCCGCTGACCATGAAAAAAGCGGCGGAGGCATGAAAAGCCTGGGCCGCCAGTATCTCCGCTTCCCGGATTACGGATACGGGATGGACCAAGCTGTCCACAGGCTTCATGGAGTTTACGTCCATGCTCACGCATTTTTCGCCTAACAGCGCAACAAGCTCCGGGTTCCCCTTGCCCCTTTTATGCCCGGGTACATCGAAGGGCACGACCCGTCGCGCCTGAAAATCCCGCATGGCGTCCACGATGGGCGCTCTTTCCTGCGCGTTTTTTTCCATCCTCAGGTTCCTTTCCGAAAGACGTTTGATCCGGAAAATACTTCAATCATTTCCTTGTGCAAGTTGGTGGCGATCTCAAGCCGAAGCTTTGGAGCCAGCTCATAGATATCGGTATTGAACAGGTAATGCTGCAGATCGATCTCCTTGACCATCATCCTGGTGTGGAACAGGTTCGCCTGGTAGACGTTGATATCGATGGCGTCGTAGTCTTCCAGGGTCTTCTTGTCCACGTAATCCTGGATGGAGGTGATATTATGGTCGATGAACAGCTTGTTCCCGTCAAGGTCCCGGGTAAAGCCCCGCACCCGGTAATCCATGGTGATGATGTCTGAATCAAAGCTGCCAATAAGATAATCCAATGTGGACAGGGGCGTAATTTGACCGCAGGTGGCCACATCGATATCCACCCGGAAGGTGGCGATAGCTGTCTCCGGATGGAATTCCGGGTAAGTGTGCACCGTCACGTGGCTCTTGTCCAGGTGCGCCACCACCGTGTCCGACCCCATCCGGGAGATCATCGACTCCTCCGCGATAAGGAAGGTGACGCTGGCTCCCTGGGGGTCGTAATCCTGGGTGGAGATGTGGAGCACCCGGGCACCGATCATCTCCGTTAGGCGGCGCAGGATGCTGGTCAAACGCTCAGAGTTATACTGCCCGTCGATATAGGCGATATAATCCTTCTGCTCCCTGGCACTTCGGGCATAGCACACATCATAGATATTGAAACTCAGCGACTTGGTCAGGTTATTGAAACCATAGAGCTTCAGCTTGTCCTGGTCCATAGCCTTCCCCTCCCTCCTGCGCAATGAATGCAAACAAAAAACGCACGGAAAACCCGATGCCCGCTGCAACAGGTTTCTCGTGCGTCAAACGCAGACTGCCGGGACGCAATGGGCTTCTTTGCCCATGCTGCCATTCGCACAGCGTATTCAGAGTCTATATAGCCTTACACTTTTAATACTCTTATTGACTATTCACAAGTGGTTATGCCGCGGGGCATATGGTTATAAAGTAACCAACTTATAAATTGAGCGCTAAGCTCCATCAATAAGGCAACAAAAGTTGCCGCTCGGCTTATGACCCGGCTGTCCGTATGGCCTTTTCACCTTTCGGGTTTTTCAATAGAGCTCCGGAAGGCGGTCCTCGTTTGAAGGCCCCTCGGGGACGCCGCAGACCTCAAACGCAGTATAAAATACCATGATGTTGCCTGAATGTCAATGGGAACATTTGCGGACTTTTTTTATTTTGTGTAAGGAGCTTGCTCTGTACGCGAAAAGGCTTGAAAATCCTCATAATTTTTTTGTGCATCCGCGCTTTGCGCGAAGAATGCAAGCAGCCGGCTGAGCAGAGAAACGGTCTCGCCGCTTAATACATGCTCGATGAGTTCCGCCTCCTCCAATGATTCCGTTTTTCCGATGAGTTTTAAGAACCGTTCAATGGTTTGGTGCCGGTATAAAAGGTACGCCCCGGCGGTTTTCCCTTTTTCCGTGAGCAGGATCACTTCATACCGGTCGTAATCCACATAGCCCAGTTCAGACAACTTCAATATCATTTTGGATACGGAGGAGGGGCGCACATGCAGCGCTTCGGACAGTTTTCCGATGCGCGTGAAGGGCGTGCTCTGGCAAAGCCTGTATACCATCTCCAGATAATCCTCCATGGCGGGCGTCAATTGCCCTCCATGCTGTTTGAGCAATTGGTACCCCCGGACCGTATGGAACTGGGCGCCTTGGTTCTGGCTCATACGCTTTACGCACCCCATTCTTAAAGTAGTAAAACATATTCGTCCCTTTTGCGGTTTAGGTGCGATGCGTTTGCACCCTTTTTCTCAGGGGCCATATAGTTGGCTTAGGGAAACAAAACATCCCGCCGCTATCAATTAAGGAGGGAGCACATTGGAATGCATGGTAATCCCGCTTGTGAGGCTGAAAGCCGGGGGAAAGGCGAAAGTCCTGTCTCTTCAGGCGGACGGCGCGGTCCGCCGGAGGATGCTGGACCTGGGCCTGATCGAAGGGACGCAAGTAGTGTCCCTGTATAGGAGTCCTTCCGGGAATCCCATGGCCTATATGATACGGGGCGCGGTCATCGCCCTCCGAGCGGACGTGGCAAAAAGCATATTGGTGGAGGAATGCCTTTGATGGGCCAGATGTAAGCCTAAAAGGGGGAGCGGTATGGAGGCGCGAGGCGCTTTATCGGGGGACAAGGTCATTGCCCTGGCCGGGAACCCCAACGTGGGCAAAAGCACCGTGTTCAACGGCCTGACGGGTCTTCGGCAGCATACTGGGAACTGGCCCGGAAAGACGGTGATGAACGCCAGGGGGCACGTAAGGCATCAGGGCGTCGATTATCTTCTGAT
>JAEWAH010000072.1 GCA_023391725.1 Bacillota bacterium
CGTCAAGGCGGCGGAGGCCGCCCGGCGGGGCATCGCCCCCAGCTTTCTGGCGGGCTTTCGCGGCGGCGCCGTCATGGGCATGGCCGTGGTGGGTGCCAGCCTGCTGGGCGTCACCGCCGTGCTGGCGCTGACGGGCAGTTCCACGGCCATACTGGGCTTCTCCTTCGGTGCCAGTTCCCTGGCGCTGTTCGCCAAGGCCGGCGGCGGCATCTTCACCAAGACCGCCGACATCGCCGCGGACCTTACCGGCAAAGTGGAACTGGGCATCCCCGAGGATGACCCCCGCAACCCCGCCGTTATCGCCGACAACGTGGGTGACAACGTGGGCGACGTGGCCGGCATGGGCGCTGACCTGTTCGACTCCAACGTGGCTTCCATTGCAGCGGCCATGGTTATCGCTATCGGGCTGGATAAGCTCAATGGCAGCAACAACCTGAACCTTCTGTTCTGCTTTGGCGCGCTGGGCCTTCTGGCCTCTATCATCGGCGTGCTTGTCTCCAAGGTAGGCAAATCCGGGAATCCTGGCCGCGCCCTGAACAACGGCACCTACCTTACCTGCGGCATCTTCGCCGTGCTAACCCTTGGCGCCTTCCTCCTGGGCGGCTACGAAATGCGGCTGTGGGGCGCTGCCATGCTGGGCATGGTCGCTGGCGTCGTCATTGGCTTTACCAGCGAGATCTTCACGGGCGATGATAAAAAGCCCGTGGCCAAGGTGGCCGAGGCCTGCAAGAGCGGCCCCGCCTTCACCATCCTTTCCGGCATGAGCTACGGCTTCATCTCCGCTTTCCCCTCTTTGGTGGGTATCGGCTTGGCAGCCCTTTTATCCTACCACCTATGCGCGCCCATGGGCGGCGATTATGCCATGTTGGGTATCGCCTTCTCCGCCATCGGCATGCTGTCTGTGGTTGGCATGATCATCTCCAACGACGCTTACGGCCCCATCGTGGATAACGCCCGCGGCGTTGCCGAAATGGGCGGCCTGGGCGATAAGGTCCTGGAGATCACCGACGAGCTGGACGCCGCCGGCAACACTGCCAAGGCCATCACCAAGGGCTTCGCCATCGGCGCAGCGGGCCTTACCGTTATCGCTCTGCTGGGCGCTTTCCAGGAGATCGTGCAGCAAGCGGCCCCTGCTGTTCAGGTGGTCTTTGACCTGATGAACCCCACCGTATTCTTCGGCCTGCTGGTAGGCGTGGCCGTACCTGCTGTGTTCTCCGCTATGCTGATGATGGGCGTCAACCGTAACGCCCAGCGCATGGTCGCCGAGATCCACCGCCAGTTCAAAGAGATCCCGGGCCTGAAAGAAGGCAAAGAAGGCGTGCACCCCGAGTATGACAAGTGCATCGACATCGCCACCAAGGGCGCGCTGAAGGAACTGATCCCCGCCGGCCTTGTGACCATTATTGTCACGTTGATCGTGGGCTTTGTGGGCGGCGTGAACGCCATCGCAGGCTACCTCACCGGCAATATCACCTGCGGCCTCTTGCTGGCGCTGCTCATGAGCAACGCGGGCGGCCTGTGGGATAACGCCAAGAAGTTCATCGAATCCGGAAACTGCGGCGGCAAGGGCTCCGACGCCCACAAGGCGGCCGTCATTGGCGACACGGTTGGCGATCCCTTCAAGGATACCGCCGGTCCCTCCATCAATACCCAGGTCACCGTGGTGTCCCTGATCTCCTCCCTCACCGCGGCCCTGTTCCTGTCCCTCTCCCTGATCAAGTAAGCATTCGTAACAAAGCAAAAAGTCCCGGGGGCGGAATCACCGCCTCCGGGATTTTTTATGGGAGAAATCCTCACCCAAGACTAAAGCTTTCATGACGAGCTCTTTACCTGCGGATTGTAGGATTATTAATGGTTCATCTCCAGATCATCCAAATCAGCACATATCCCGTGACTGTCGCGGCCAGGGTAAAAGGCACGCTGATCTTCATAAACTCTTTGGCGCTGACCGTATGCCCATTCTTTCGCAGAATACCCAGCGCAGTAATATTGGCGGAGGCGCCTATGGGGGTGAGATTTCCGCCCAACGTGGCGCCAGACAACAGGCCGAAGTAAAGGATAATGGGATCTACGCCCATGATACCCGCAATACTGGCAGTTACGGGCAGCATGGTGGCGATGTAGGGAATGTTGTCTATGAAGGCGGAAAAGAGTACCGAGGCCCAAGTGAGAAGGGTATAGATCACAAACAGATTATTGTTGCTTACAGAGACAAAGAGATGCCCGATCTGATCCACCACTCCCGCCTCTTTGATTCCCTCAATAACGATGAACAGTCCGCCAAGCAAAAGCAGGGTAAAATAGTCGATATCGCCAAGCACCTTAGCAGCCATGCGCCAGTCTCTTTTGCGCACCGCCGCCCGCGTAAGGCCCACGGCCATCAGCGAAAGACAGATCAGGCCATTGGTGATATGCGGCTTTTCAGGGATAAAGGAAGCAAGGATCAAAAGAAGAACGGTTGCCATAAGAAGATAAGTAGGGAAATAATCATTGACCTCGGCTTTTTCCTGCGCGCTGACGGGCCTTTCCTGCTTGCGAAATACCAAAAGCAGCACAAGGGCCGCAACGATGGCCCCGGCCTCCACTACAAAGAACATGCCGGGCTTGCCCCGAAAGACAAAGAAATCAAGAAAATCCAACCCTGCGTACCCGCCCAGAAGGATGGAGGTGGTATCCCCCACCAGGGTCGCGGCGCCCTGGATGTTAGAGGAGACGGCGATGGCAATGATACCGGGAACGGGTGATATATCAAGTTTTTTGGAGATGGTCAAGGCGATGGGCGCAACGATCAGAACGGTGGCCACGTTATCCACAAATGCCGATATGACCCCCGCAAACAGCGCAAGGGCGATAATGGCCCACTTTACATTGGGCGTTCGTTCAATGATGTAATCCGCCATTCTTGCGGGCATCCTGGATTCGATAAACAGCGACACCGTGCCCATGGTCCCGGCGATCATCATGAGTACGTTCCAGTCCACCGCGGAAAACATCTTCTCCTTTGGCAGGATGCCCAGGACTACAAAGCACCCCGCCGAAAAAAGGGCAATGTATGCCCGGAAACCTGGAAAAACCAAGAGCAAAATATAGGTGGCCAAAAACAATCCCAATGCAAGCAGCATCAAATCCCTCCTTCTAAGCCGCGTCAGTGCATGGCTCCCTTTATTCTACCATATACCCGGCGGAGCGCCAAGGTAAGCGGGAAAAGGGACCACTTTGGCCGGAATTTGGTTGCAAAGCGCAAAAAGCGACATCCCTGCAGGCGGAAGAAGGAGTTTCCTGTGCCGAAGGGAATTATTAAAGCCGGAAAGGGAGGTATTCTTTGTGAAGATCGTGGTCCTGGACGGGCATGCACTGAATCCCGGCGATTTAAGCTGGGAGGAGATCGGCAAATTGGGAGAACTGACGGTGTACGACCGGACCCCGCCCGGGGAGGTGGTTTCCCGCATCGGAGACGCGCCGGTGGTGTTCACCAACAAGACTATTTTGAACGAAACAGTTTTGAACGCGTGCCCGAATTTGAAGTATGTAGGCGTACTGGCCACCGGCTACAATGTAGTAGACGTGCAGGCCGCAGGGAAGCGCAATATCTGCGTGACAAACATCCCCAGCTACAGCACCATGTCGGTAAACCAGATGGTGTTTGCGCTGCTCCTGGAGATCTGCCTGCATGTAGGCCACCACAGCCGCCGGGTGCACGAGGGCGCATGGACAAAAAGTGCGGATTTTGCCTTCTGGGAATATCCGCTCATGGAGATCGCTGGAAAGACCATGGGGCTCATCGGCTTTGGGCAGATCGGGAAAAAGGTGGCGCAAACGGCGATGGCCATGGGCATGGAGGTGCTTGTTTACACCCCCCATCCCGACAAGGCCCTGGAAAAAGAGGGGCTGCATTTTGCCTCTTTGGACGAAGTGTTGTCCCGGTCACATGTCGTCTCGCTTCACTGCCCGCTGACACGCGACAACGCGGGAATGATCAACAAGCAGACCCTCTCCAAAATGCGCAACGGCGCGATTCTCCTCAATACCGCCCGGGGCGGGCTGGTGGTGGAAGCGGACCTTCGGGAAGCGCTGGAGAGCAAAAAGCTGTACGCCGCCGGGGTGGATGTGGCGGCTGTGGAGCCCCTCCCCAAGGAGAGCCCGCTTTTAGGCGCCCCCAACCTGATCATTACCCCGCACATCGCCTGGGCGCCTAAGGAAGCCAGGGTGCGGCTTATGCATATCGCGGCGGATAACCTTCAAAAATATCTGAACGGCAATACTGTCAACCGGGTCTCGCCGCAGGCTTAAGGCGGTCCATCCAGAGGCCCGGAATATTCAAAAGGAGTCAAAGCAGATGCGCGCATTGGAAGACGCCGTTTCCTATATCCAAACCCTGTGCAGGATCCCCAGCCCCACAGGCTTTACCACCCAGGCGGAAAAGTACCTGATGGATACGCTCAAAGGGATGGGTTATTCGCCCGTCCGCACCCCTAAAGGCACGGTGGTATGCGACCTTGGCGGCCAGGGTGAACCTCTTTTGCTGGCGGCCCACGTGGATACCCTGGGGCTCATGGTACGCAGCATCAAGTCCACCGGCCGCCTGCGCTATACGCTGATCGGCGGATACAACGACAACGCCATAGAGAATGAGACCGTCGTAATCCATACCCGCGAAGGGAAAACCTATTCCGGAACGGTGCAGTCGACCAAGGCTTCCATGCACGTGTTCGGCGACACCACGGAGGTGAAGCGCAGCAGCGAGACGCTGGAGATCGTGGTGGACGAACTGGCAGACAGTGAACAGGCCATAAAAGATCTGGGCATCGCGCCGGGGGACTTTATAAGCCTTGATCCCCGCACGCAGGTAACGGAGTCGGGGTACATCAAAAGCCGCCACCTGGATGACAAAGCTTCCAGCGGCATTTTGCTTTCGCTGGCGCGCATGGTCAAGGAAAAGGAAGTGACCCTCAAGCGCCATGTGCATTTGATGTTCACGGTGTACGAGGAAGTCGGGCACGGGGCTTCGGCGTATCTTCCCCGTGAACTCAAAGACATGATCGCGGTGGACATGGGCTGTGTGGGGGACGACCTGAATTGCGATGAGACCATGGTCTCCATCTGCGCCAAAGATTCCGCCGGGCCGTACAACTATGAGCTCACGGGCGAACTCATCGCTCTGGCCAAGGAAAAGGGCCTGAAATACGCGGTGGATATTTATCCGCGTTACTCCTCAGATACCGCCACGGCGCTGCGCGCCGGGATGGAAGCAAGGCACGCGCTGATCGGGACAGGAGTGTTCGCCTCCCATGGGTATGAAAGGACGCACAAGCAGGGGGTAGAAAATACATTGAAACTGCTTGCGGCCTATGTTGCGAAGAAATAATCGCATCTGTCGCATACATCCATATAGCGCAAGGCTTTCAGGTTGCAACCTGAAAGCCTTGCGTTTTTTTATAATCGCAAACTGGTTAGCCTTCCTGCCCTGCCACTTGTGCGCTTGCCTGGGGATCGGATACGATGTTCCGTATCCATACCCCTTTCTTCACCAGGATCAGCCCGATGGTGCTTTTCACGATCTCAACCAGCTGGCAAATGGGATAGAGCATCATGATATCGAGATCCGTCTTGTATACAAGCAGCAGCGCAAACGGAATATGGATCACCCATGAGTATACGCTGTCAAACAGGAACGTAATGATCGTCGAACCGCCGGAGCGGAGGGTAAAATAGCAGGCATGGGCAATGGAGTTGATGGGCATGATGCATGCGGCGGTCAGGATAAAGCGGACTGCCAGCGTCCGTACAGCCTCGTCCGTGTTGTAAAGGTGCGGAAATACAGGCGACAGGAGTGCCATTACACCGCCGATCACGATGCAGGAGAAAAAGCTGAAGCTCATCAACTTCCATACGTCTGACCGGGCGCGCCGCATATCGTTTGCGCCCAGTGCTTGCCCAATGATTACCGCCACCGCGTTGCCCATGGAGAGGAAGACTACGTTGAACAGATTGCTGATGGTGCTGGCGATGTTCAGCCCGGCCAGGACCATCAGCCCCCGGACCGAATAGATCTGCATCAACGTCGCTATCCCCATGGACCACAGCGCTTCATTGATCAAAAGGGGCATGCCTTTTTTCATAACCGAACGTAAAAGCCTTGCGGGAATTTTAAGCGTACGGTAGGCGCCGCGCATAAAGCCGTAGCGCTGTCTTTGGTGCGTACCTATCACAATGATCATAAGTTCCACGAACCGGGAAATCACCGTTGCGATGGCTGCACCTTCCACGCCCAAGACGGGAAAGCCCAGGTTGCCGTAGATCAAGATCCAGTTCCCGCACAGGTTGGTAAGCACCGCAGCGATGCCGGCCTTCATGGGCAGCATCGTTTCACCCGCCTCGCGCAAGGTACCGGAATAGCTCTGTGTCAGCGCAAACGGAAAAAGCCCGAATAGCATGACGCGCAAATAGTCCCTGCCGCTGACTAACATCGTCTCCGCCGAAGCCGTATCGCCTTCGCCGGTGAGGTAGCCAAGAATCAACCGGTCTCCCCAGCCGATGAAGATGACAAGCGAAGCTAGAATGATGACAACAGATATCCAAAGCTTAATGCGGAAGGTATTGCGCAGGCCTTCCATATCCCCCGCTCCAAAATATTGGGCGCCAAAAATACCGGGGCCAGCCAAGCCGCCAAAGACACATAGATTGAATACAAACAAAAGCTGATTCGCAACGGCAACGCCCGCCATCTGTTCTGTACCGACTGCGCCAACCATGATGTTATCCAAAAGATTCACAAAATTCGAAACGCTGTTTTGAATAATGATGGGAACGACGATGGCAAACACTGTCCGGTAGAAGGTGCGATCGCCAATCAGCGTCCGTTTGATTTTGCCCATGACTTGCACTTGATGGCTCCTCCTGCGCTGGGATACTAAACCCAAGAAAATGTATTATACCATGACACAGGGAAAATGTGTACCGTAAAGTTGATTGCAGGATTTTTTACATGATTTGGGGGGATAAAAAAACTGCTTCTCCGGTTCTGATGAGAATCACGGAATGAAGCAGATTCTTTGTGTTGTATTGGATGGGGTTGCATAGGGGTAAAACCTTCCGGCATAGGGATTCTTAAGGGACTTGTCCCTTGTGCGGTGGGGTCCGGGGAGGCAGCGCCTCCCCGCCTCCCCGGAGGGCTCATTTCCTGAACGGATCGGCTGCGGTGCCGGTGCCCTGGGTGAAGAACAAGCTGCTCAGCTGAAGGCGGATAGCAGGCCGGACACCCATTTGCGCGTCATCGGCGCGCACGCCGGGAGTAAAGACCGTACCGTTGTAGTAGACGATGGCCTGAGTGTTATCGTTCTGCCCCTTAGTACTAAGCCACCACCAGCCTACCCCCGTGGTAGAAGCATGCAGGCTCTTGGCCAGGGCGTAGGATGTGCCCTGGCTTTGCCGGGCGGCGTCATCCACAAAGCCCAAGGCTGGATTCATGGCCTCCTCCTGGCTCAAAAGGAACACTTTGCCGCTTGTACCGCCCGCCGCAAGGGCCGCCTGCTCCTCAGCGGAAAAGGCTTCGGTGAGGAACGCGCCGTTTAGGAAGGTTTGAAGTGCGCTGCCGGCATAGCCCGTAAAAGTGCCTTCCGGCTGCATCGCCGCAGTATCGAGTACTTTTTCGGACAGGAGCAATGCGGTCCCGTTTTCCACTGAGAGCACCCGCCAAAGGATGGGTGTTTTCCCGCCGCTTGTCTCCTGGGGATAGGTACCCATGGTTACATACTGAGAGCTTTCCTGATAGCCCCGGAGCTTCAAGTTGACCGCATACTGGGTGCGCAGCTGCTCGGCGCGTTTGTTGGAATCGCTGTAGGTGTCCAATGCCTCGTACAGGGCGATAGCTTCTTGCACCTTGTCAAGCCCGCCCGCCTTCTCTGCGGCCTGCGCGGCCGTGAGCAGTTCCTTGCGGCAGGTCTCAGCCTGCAGGGTACTGTCTCGGAAGCTGCCCAGAGCGGCGAAGACTTCCAGGGCGCCTTTATAGTCCTTGCGCCGCAGCAGCCCCTGGGCAGCCTGGTATTCCTGGGAGAGAATCGCCTGCTGGCAGGCTTCGGCGCGGCTTGCGCTGTCGCCATAACTGCCCAGGGCCAGGAACCCTTCCTGGGCTTTTTGATATTCTCCCTTCAGGAACAGCGCCTTGGCATCTTCATAGGCCAGCTTTGGGATCATGGCCGTGCAGTTATCCAGGCGCTTTTGGCTGTCCTTAAAAGAGCCCAGCCCCTGATAAGCAGCCTGGGCGGAGGCATAGTCCTCCTCCTGCTCCAGCGCCCTGGCTTCAACATATTGGGAGTACAGCACGCTGCTCTTGAAATCCCCCAGGTTGTCAAAGTCCACCTGCGCAAGTTCCATCTCGCCGTTATTGAGCGCGATGATGGCCGCGGTATACATGGCGAACTTGCTGGCGTCCTGGTACTCGCCCAGCGCCTGGAACTCATACAGCGCCGCCTCGTACTGCTCCACGGCAAGCAGATCCTGGGCATAGGCATAGCGGCTTTCGCCGCTTCTTCCGCAGCCGCTGAGAAGCGCCGGGACCGCCAGCATAAGAGCCAAAAAGATGGCCATCCTTTTCCTGTTCCCAAACCCTATGTTTTTCATTGCGCATCCTCCTCCATGGATGCATTTTCCCCCAAAGGGCGGAAAATTACACAAAAAAGCGCCCGGCGGAAGACTAAGCCGGGCGGGTAAATTTGGCATTTTCGTTTGACTGGCAAAAGACTTCGCGCTATGCCTTTGCCGGGCTGCGCAGGGCTAAAATGTTTCCTTCCGGATCCCGGACCCAAAAGCTGCGCAGTCCCCAAGGATGGGTGCGCAGCGGCATAACGATTTGGGCCCCAAGGCTTTGAAGCTTCACAAACTCTGCATCCACATCCGCGACATCAAAGGAGAGCGTCATTTTTCCGGTGCCCGCGTTTTTCATGGAGCCGGGGGCCATTTCTTCCATGCCACGGACGGAGAAGATGACAAGGTTCGCGATGGGAAAGGTTACATGCTCATCCCCCTCCCATTGGCCGGTTTCCCCGAGCAGCTTTTCATAGAATGCGGCCAAGGTGGGGGTGTGATCCGCGATGAGGCAGATGCCTGCGAATTTCATGTTTTGTACTCCTTCCGTCGCCTTTTAGGTGGCGCTTTCTTTAGAATCCCTCCACCACTTCGTGGTCCCCCTCCCTTAAACAAGGGAGGCTTCTTCTTGCCTTTCTCCTTTAGGGGAAGGTTCCGGAGCCCCCGCCTCCGCCTGTGGCGGAAGTAGGCGGGGTGGAGGAAGCTTGCAAAACGAGCAATGCGAGGGGCAGCGAAGCAGTGTGACGATTGAGTAAGCCGGAGGCGCAAAGCGCCGGATGAGGCGGTAGGGCATGCCGCCATTCAACCACCCCGTCCCCTTCGGGTCCACCCCTCCTCTGGAGGGGAATGAATCAGACGCTTGCAGGCCCGACACCTCTTCCGCTACGCGCCACCTTCCCCTCAAGGGAAGGCTTTGGGATGACTGATTCATGCAATTGAAAATCAACAGCTTGAACGCATCATAATCTTAAAGCTAAACCTTCGATTTTTTGAGGGGACTGCTTTCCCGCTGCCCCTTGGCGAAAGCCTCATGATTCAAGAATAAGTCCTATTCAAGGGAGAACACAATAACTCACATCTTACAGCATTTCATACGTATTCACAATATCCCTCGCCACCTGCATTTTGGTCTGCCTGGTGTCCATGGCCTGCTTTTCAATGTGGCGATGAGCCTGCTGCTCGGTCATGCGCAAGTATTGAATCAGGGCGCACTTGGCCCTATCCACCATGCGCATTTCCTCCAGCTTTGTTTGCAGTTTCTCGTTTTGGTGGTGAAGGCTGAGCATGCGGTTGCGGGCGATCATGGAAAGGCGCAGCGCCTGATCAAAAAGCGGCCTGGCCACAGGCTTTGCCACTACCAGCACGCCGCTTTCTTCTACTTTGGGCACAACGGCTTCCACCATTTCGGCGCGAACCAGGAGGATCACCCCTGCCAGGGAACCTTGTGCGGCCTGGACGGCCAGATCCAGCCCTGTTTCGTCGGTGAGGGGCGTGTTGACCACCACCAGGGAATATTCCCCGCCGGAGAGCATCCGCCGGGCCTGGGCCCCGTCGGCGGCCGTATGGCACTGGCTGTAACTCGTATCAGCCAGCAGGGATTGCAAAAGCGCCAGGCTTTTTTCAGATCTGCCTACAAGAAGCGTCCTATCCTCCAAGCCATTCCCCTCTTTTCCGCCGTTCCTATCCGGGCCGTCCCGCCATAAAATGGCCAGCCTTCCGGTTGGCCCGTATTATACCATATGCCCCGGTTAAATTTCTACTCCCTTCCCCTTTTTTGACATTCAATACAATAAAAAAACGATGCGGACAAGCAGGCCCCGCCTGGAAAAAGTATATCACCCACAAAAAATAGGGATTGACAAAGGCTGCGAAAATTGGTATATTACCTTTTATACAGCAAGGGCGCTGTGAGGAATTCTCGCAGCACCCTTGTCTCATTTTTTGTAGCTTTCCATAGGGAAGCTGACTTTCCGCCGCCGGCGGAACATGAGGTAGGAGGCAATTGGTATGGGAAATCTTGCGGAGCTCTTTGGCAGCATGGTGTTCAACGATGCCGTCATGCAGGCGCGGCTGCCCAAGGAAACGTACAAGGCCTTGCAGAAGACAATTGATGAAGGCAAGCCCCTGGACCCCCAGGTGGCCAATATCGTTGCCAACGCCATGAAGGACTGGGCGGTGGAAAAGGGCGTGACCCATTATACCCATTGGTTCCAGCCCATGACCGGCATCACGGCGGAAAAGCACGACTCATTCATCTCCCCCGTCAAGGGCGGCGGCATCTTGTTGGAGTTCAGCGGCAAGGAACTTGTCAAGGGTGAACCCGACGCCTCTTCCTTCCCCTCCGGCGGCCTGCGCGCCACCTTTGAAGCCAGGGGTTACACCGCCTGGGACCCCACCTCCTACGCATTCATCAAGGATAAGGTTTTGTGCATCCCCACAGCATTCTGCTCCTACGGCGGCGAAGCGCTGGACAAAAAGACTCCGCTTCTGCGCTCCATGGATGCGCTGAATAAGCAGGCGATGCGTGTTTTGAAGCTGTTTGGCCATGAGGCTGTGAACCATGTGATCACCACCGTAGGCCCGGAGCAGGAATATTTCCTGGTGGACAAAGCGCTTTGGGAAAAGCGCAAGGACCTGATTTATACCGGCCGCACGCTGTATGGTGCCAAGCCCCCCAAGGGTCAGGAGTTGGAAGACCATTATTTTGGCGCCATCAAGCCCCGGATCCAGGCGTTTATGGACGCTTTGAACGAGGAGCTTTGGAAGCTAGGCGTGCTTGCCAAGACCGAGCATAACGAGGTCGCCCCGGCCCAGCACGAGCTGGCCCCCATCTATTCCATCACCAACGTTGCCTCCGACCATAACCAACTATGCATGGAAATGATGAAGAAGGTTGCCGGCCGCTTCGGTCTGGTCTGCCTGCTGCATGAAAAGCCCTTTGCCGGGGTGAACGGCTCGGGCAAGCATAACAACTGGTCCATGGCCACCAACACAGGCCTTAATCTGCTGGAGCCTGGCCAGACGCCTTATGAAAACGCTCAATTTCTGCTGTTCCTGGCGGCGGTGATCAAGGCGGTGGATGAGCATCAGGACCTTCTGCGCGTTTCCGTGGCCAGCGCTGGCAACGACCACCGGCTGGGCGCCAATGAGGCGCCTCCGGCCATCGTGTCCGTATTCCTGGGCGAGGAGCTCACCGAGATCGTGGAATCCCTGACCACCGGCAGCCCCTACAGCGGCCATACCAAGACTGAAATGACCATTGGCGTGGACGTCCTGCCTCCGCTGCCCAAGGATACAACCGACCGCAACCGCACCTCTCCCTTTGCCTTCACCGGCAATAAGTTCGAATTCCGGATGGTGGGCTCTGCCTTCTCCGTCAGCGGCCCCAACATCGTGCTCAACACCATCGTAGCCGAATCCCTCAAGCAGTTCGCAGATGAGCTGGAAGGCGCCAAAGACTTCACTGGCAATCTGCACGCTTTGATCGTAAAGGTACTCAGCGATCACAAGCGCATCATCTTCAATGGCAACAACTACGCCGCCGAATGGGTGGTGGAAGCCGAAAAGCGCGGGCTGTTCAACTGGACCAGCACGGTGGAAACGCTGCCCCACTTTGTGGATAAGAAGAACAT
>JAEWAH010000077.1 GCA_023391725.1 Bacillota bacterium
TTAGAATCCCTTCTGCCTGCGGCATTTTATGCCGCAGGCAAGGGGTATTTTTGAGGCTTCCACCTGGTGCTGCGTGCCATCTTCCCACCTCATCCGTCACGATTTCGTCGCGACACCTTCCCCTAAAGGGAAAGGCAAGTCGAGGAAGGCTTCTGAGCCAGTTTCTCCCAGAAATGCTGCTGAGCCTACCTTTTGCAAGAAGATGGCCCCCGAAGGTCCGGGGCGATCGGAAAGCCTTGGTCGCGCCCGCAGGCACGAAACCCCTCCCCACGCCATACGTCCATAAGTATTATACAGGAATTATGAAAAGACCCCTGAATGGGATTCTAAAGGGATGTATCCCTTTAGCGGGGTCCAGGGGGCAGAGCCCCTGGAAAAGGAGGGTGAAGCAATGGACCATCCCGTCCTGATAGAAGCCATCGAGAAAAAACAGCGGCAGCGCCTTTTGCGCACACGCCTTCATAACTTAATCCCCGCAGCACCTTTTGTGCTGCCGGGGCTGATCTTGGCCTGCGTTTTTGTCATCTACCCAATGCTCTTCAACATCCGCATCAGCTTTTCCAACTATCAGATCGTCCAGCGCACCATGACCTTTGTGGGGCTTGATAACTACATCGCCCTGTTCACCGAGCCCCAGAGCCGGCTTCTGGTCGCCATCCGCAACAACTTTTTATACGCCATCATCACCACGCCTTTCATCCTGTTTTTCGGGCTGCTCTTTGCCGTGCTGGTAAACAGCCTGCGCAAGGCCCGCATGGTCTTCCGCACCTTCTTTTATCTGCCGGTGATCACCAGCTGGGTCATTGTGGGCATGGTGTTCGCTTATATGTTCAACGCCGGGGAGCGGGGGCTTGTCAACTACCTGCTGGTGGATGTGTTCCATTTGACGGGCGATTACGTGCCCTGGCTGCAAAAGACCTGGACAGGCAACGCAGTCATCTGGATCATGGGCGTATGGAAAAACGTAGGCTGGGCCATGATCATCTACCTAGCAGGGCTGCAGGGCATCTCCTCGGAGCTGTATGAGGCTGCGGGGATAGAGGGCGCGGGACCTGTGGCGAAATTTCGCTTCATCACCGTGCCGCTGCTTAAAAGCACCACGTTTTACGTGATGGTAAACATGCTCATCGGCGCGTTCAACGTATTCCTGCAGGTGCTGCTGTTAACCAGCGGCAACCCCAGGGGCACCACCTCCGTGCTGCAGTACCTGCTGTATGATAAGTCCTTCAACCTCTTTGAGTTCGGCCAAGGCGCGGCCATCGGGCTGATCACGGCGATGCTGGTGCTGGTAACAACGCTTGGGCTCAACCGGATATTCCGCACGGAAGGGGGAAAGGCCTGATGCGCACGTTCCGTCTCTCCCGATTGCTGCCCCGGTTACTTTTCTGGCTGCTGCTCCTCCTCTGCGCCGCGGTGTTCGTGACACCGTACCTGTTCATGATCACCAATTCCTTTGAGGAGTTCAGCTATGTGCTGCCCTATCCGCCCAAGCTGCTCCCTTCCCAATTGAATTTCGCGGCATATGGATATGTGCTCACCCAGTCAAACCTGCCCCAGGCGGCATTGAACAGCGTAATCATCACCGCCTGCACGGTGATGTTTGTAGTGCTGATCTCTTCCCTGTCCGCCTATGGGTTTGCCCGCATCGACTTTTTCGGCCGGGAGGCGCTGTTCCGCATCTATCTTTTCACGCTGATGCTGCCGGGCTTTTTGAGCATCATCCCCCAGGTGCTGGTGCTGCAGGGGATCCGCATGCCCTTTATGGAAGCCGGAAACGGCTTGATGGGCACCCGGGCGGGGCTTGTTTTGCTGTACGTGGGCACGGGCGTGTGCGGCAATACCTTCTTCCTGCGCGGACACTTCGCGTCGCTGCCCAAGGAACTGGAGGAATCCGTGCGCATCGACGGCGGCGGGCACTTCACCACCTTCTTTCGGGTGCTGCTCCCCCTGGCGCTGCCGGCCGTCGGCACGCTGGCCATCTTCTGCTTTCAGGGCACGTGGGAGGAATTTTTCACCGCCAAGGTGGTATTGGGCGGGGTCCAGCAGTATGTGACGCTGCCGCTGATGATCCAGACGCTGCGCGGCCAGCACGCCACCCGCTGGGAGTGGATCTTCGCCGCCTCCATCCTGGTCCAGATCCCCATCCTCCTTTTGTTCATAGCCTTCCAAAAGAAGTTCGTCGTCTCCGGTCTGTCCGAGGGCTCTGTAAAAGCATAAAAATCCCTCCCCTAGAAAGTTTTCTGGGGAGGGGTGCGGGGAGGACCGCTTTTTCAAAAGCGGCCCTCCCCGCCTATTTGTTATCCCGTCGTCCCCCGTCACCTTGCGTTATGCAGGGCGTACTGCTTGGGGGTGATGCCCACGAGGCGGGTGAAGAGGGTCACGAAGTTGGTGTAGTCGTTGAAGCCGCTCTGCTCACAGGCCTCGGCCACGGTGCTGCCAGAACCCAACTTGGCCTTGGCAATACTAATGCGCCGGGCGGTAATGTATTTGTTGATGGTGGTGCCGGTTTCTGCCTTGAACACCCGGCAAAGGAAGGCCTGGCTCAAAAACAGGCTGTCGGCCAGGGCGGAAAGGGTGATGCGCTCGCCAATGTGGCTGTTGATGTGGGAGACGATCCTTTCCACCACGGGGTGGTATTGGTATGTCTCGGCTTCTTCCTCCCCGGCGCCGTAAAGCCGGTTCACCAGCACCATCAGCTCCGTAAAGATGGCGTTTTCCATCAGGTCCGCGCCGTAGCCCTTCACTTCCTGAAGCTTGTGGACAAGGTACAAGAAGCGGTTTTGGCTTTCCGGAGGTAGGGAAAGCTTGCATTTAGCGTTTCCCTCTCTTGTGCGGAAGCAGCGGTTCAGGTCCGTTTCCGGGCTGGAAAGGGACTTCAAATAATCCGGATGGATGGAGATCACAATGCGCTCATGGGAGGAAGCATCCACCCGGGAGAGGCAGTGACTTTCATAATTGTTGATGATGAACAGATCCCCGGGGTTCACGGAATAGCAAGTGCTGTCGATAAGGAATTGCTTGCCCCCGGAAATGGAATAGTACAATTCATAGCAGTCATGGATATGCATGGCCATGGTCTTTTCCTCAAAAAGCAGGTGCGCAATGGCGAAGCGCCTGCTCGTAAGGCACTTTTCAATGGCTTCCTGGCAGGAATACGTCTCTTTCATCCTCCTACCCCCTTTGCCCAATTATATCAGAAAACCTATATTTACGGCAAGATACCCATGGATTTCCGCATTTTTGAATGCTATAATGAGGCCGAGAAAATATGGAGCGTATCAGGAGGGATTGCCATGGACATCCGGTATTCAGCGAACCAGCGGGATTTCAAGCGCTACACCACGGAGGAAATGCGCCAGGAATTCCTTATCGAAGATCTTTTCAAGGCGGATACGGTGACTGCGGTATACAGCCATGTGGACCGGATGGTCACCCTGGGCATCATGCCGGTCAATGAAAAGGTGCCGCTTGATAAAGGCATCGACGTGTGGAAACGTTTTGGCACAAACTTTTTCCTGGAGCGGCGGGAACTGGGCCTGTTCAACGTGGGCGGCGATGGCGCTGTCACGGTGGATGGGACCGTGTACGAGCTGGGCTACAAGGACTGCCTGTACATTACCCGCGGGGCAAAAGAAGTCGTTTTCACCTCAAGGGATGGCAAGAATCCTGCAAAGTTCTACGCGGTAAGCGCCCCGGCGCACACCTCCTATCAAACCCGGCGCATCACCATCGCCGAAGCGGCCAAAAAGCCCATGGGCAGCCTGGAGACAAGCAACAAGCGCGTCATCAACCAGTTCATCCACCCGGATGTACTTCCCACCTGCCAGCTTTCCATGGGGCTGACCACGCTGGAGCCCGGCAGCGTATGGAACACCATGCCCGCCCACACCCACGAGCGGCGCATGGAGGTGTACTTCTATTTTGAAGTGCCCAAGGACAACGTGGTGTTCCACTTCATGGGTGAAGGCAGCCAAACAAGGCATATTGTGATGCAAAACGACCAGGCGGTGATCAGCCCCTCCTGGAGCATCCATGCCGGGGCGGGCACGGCCAGCTACTCCTTCATCTGGGCCATGGGCGGAGAAAATCAGGCCTTCAATGATATGGACGCCATTCCCACCACAGAGCTTCGCTAAAAGGAGGAAAACAAATGCAATTTGGTTTAAATGCTTTTGATTTGACGGGCAAGGTGGCCCTTGTGACCGGCGGTTCCTATGGCATTGGCTATGCCATCGCCAGCGGCTTTGCGGCTTGCGGCGCCAAGATCGTGTTCAACGACATCAACCAAGACCTGGTGAACAAGGGCCTGGAAAGCTACAAGGCCGATGGGATTAAGGCTCATGGCTATGTGTGCGACGTCACCGACGAAGCGGCGGTGCAGGCGCTGGTTAACAAGATCGAAATAGAAGTGGGGACCGTCGATATCCTGGTGAATAACGCCGGGATCATCAAGCGCATCCCCATGCTGGAGATGGCCGCAGAAGATTTCCGCAAGGTCATCGACGTAGACCTGAACGCCCCCTTCATCTGCGCCAAGGCAGTGATTCCGGGGATGAT
>JAEWAH010000116.1 GCA_023391725.1 Bacillota bacterium
AAGTTCCCCGATGATACGGACCTTTTGGAAGACGTCATCATCGAAAACAAGCAGGCCATGGAGATGTGTACCATCTACCGCGACATCATGTCGGGGACCATGGACGCCATCGCTTCCATCATCAGCAATAACCTGAACATCGTCATGAAAGTGCTGACAAGCCTCACCATGATGGTGGCCATCCCTTCCCTGGTCGCGGCCTTCTGGGGCATGAACCTGGATGTGCCTTTTGAAAATTCGCCTCACGGCTTCTGGCTCGTGCTTGGGATCTCGGGTTTCAGCGCGCTGGTGGCAGGGCTGTTCATGTGGCGCAAGAAAATGTTCTGACCACCAGGTGCTCTGCCCCTGGACCCCGCTCAAGGGATAGAACCCCTTGAGAATCCCCATGCTTTGGATGATCATGAAAAAGCCTGGCTGTCCCATCCTGATGGATGTGAGAGGGCAGGCTTTTCGTATTAGAGAAGTTCTGATAAGGGCTTCCCTTGAGGGGAAGCCCTTAAATTCCCCTCCCGTGGTGGGGTGGCCGGCGACGCCGGACGGGGTGGTGGCGGAGCGCCAAACCGTCGCGCTCTACGGACCACCCTGGCGCTGCGCCACAGGAGGGGAATAAAGAGGTGTTCTTTATCCCCCCATGATAGGGATTCCAGAGGGATTTATCCCTTTGGCAGGGGTCCAGGGATTCCATAGCTGAGCGCCGCCTGTGGCGGATGAAGCGGGGCGAAGGAAACAAGCGAAACGAGCGATGAAACGCAGCGCAGCAGCGCGACGATTGAGCTTGCGGATCGGCGTCCCCTGTGTTACTCTTCCAGCGCGTACCCCTGCTTCTCGCTTTGCCCCTGTTGGCGGCGGAAGTTCTCGGCGTTCTTTTCCTTATAGATGGTGTAGAGTTCTTCCGGGGTCAGGCCGACCTTTAAGCACATGGAAACGAAGAAGTGGAGGATATCCACCAATTCTTCCTTGAGGGCATGCTCATTGACGGGCTTTTTGTTTTTCCACCATTTGAAGTTGACTTCATTCAGCAGCTCGGCCAATTCCGAGATCATGGCCAGGGTCTGCTTCTGAATCCACTCTTCAGGCGTAATGCCCTCCAGATGCCTTGTCTTTATAATGGATTCGTTAAAGGCCTGCTGTAACTCAAAGATCTCGTCCAGCCTGTCGGCCATGCCTAGCACCTACTTTTGTATAAATTGAAGATATCTTTCCGCGTGGCGGCCCACGACGGCAACGCTGGGCGCGATGGAGAGCGTCTCCTCCGCCACGCGCAGCACATCCTCCTTGGTCACCTTCTGGATCTTATCAATGGTCTCCTCGGGCGTGGGCGGATGCCTCAAAAGCAGCTCGCCCCGGCCTATGGCCTGCATGCGGCCGGAGGCGCTTTCCAGGCCCAGGATATAGGAGCCCTTGAGCTGGGCTTTGGCTTGATTGAATTCCTTGTCGGTAACGCCATCCTTAAGAAGCTTTTTCGCCTCGATGTTCATCTGTTCCAGCACCGTGCCCGCGTTTTCCGGGGAGGAGCCGGCGTACAGGTTCAAAACGCCGCAGTTGGGGTAGGTGGCGGGATAGCTGTAAATGGTGTAGGCCATGCCCAGTTCCTCACGCACCCGCTGGAACAGGCGCGAGGACATGCCGCCGCCCAGGATGTTGTTGAACACCGCCATGGGGTAGATATCGCCATGGCCCATGGGCTTGCCCGGGTACCCCAAGCAAATGTGCACCTGCTCGGTATCCTTGTCGCGGAAGAGTACGCGCTGGCTTTGCGGGCTCATCGGCCCCGGCATGTCGGTGGCCCCGGCGCTCATCCAGGAGCCGAATGCCGCGTTAAGCAGCTTCTCCAGCGCCGCCCGGTCATAGTTACCCGCAATGGCTACCACCACGTTCTCCGGGCGGTAGTGGGTATTCTTAAAGGTGGCAAGATCATTCCGGCTGTAACCCCGGATGCTATCGGCAGGCCCCAGGATGGGCATGCCCAGGGCCTGGCCCTGAAACTGGGCCTCGCTTAACAGCTCGTGTACAAGGTCCTCCGGGGTGTCCTCCACCATGGAGATTTCTTCGAGGATCACGCCCCGCTCCTTGTTCAGCTCCCGCTCGTCCAAGGTGGCGTTCAGTGTCAGATCGCTTAAGATATCCACCGCCAGGGGCAGGTCTTCATCGATGACCTTTGCGTAAAAGCAAGTGCATTCCTTGCTGGTAAAGGCGTTGAGCTGGCCGCCCACGGCGTCCATTTCTTCGGCGATGTCACGGGCGGAGCGCTTACTGGTTCCTTTGAACACCATGTGCTCAATAAAATGGGAGAGGCCGTTTTCCTGGGGCGTCTCCATCATGGAGCCCACTTTGATCCATACGCCGATGGATGCGGAGCGCACGTGGGGCAGGTATTCCCCCACCACGCGAAGGCCGTTTGAAAGGGTCCATTGATCGAACATAATTGATTCCTTTCAGGGATTTTTTCTATCTTTTGTTGAGAGAGTAAAAAGCATGCAGAGAACTGGCAGTGATTCATGGATTGACTTAAATTTGGAAGGTGGGAAGGTTTCGCTCCTGCGGGAGCGACCAAAGGGCTTTCCGGTCGCCCTTTGGAAACCTTCGGAGGCATGTTATTGAGAATCAAAAACGCCCTCCCCCGCCCCTGGGGGCTGGAAGGAGGGCGCTTACTGATGCCACGCGTCAACTTTTACCGATCGGAAGGCCTTCCATCCCTACGGGGCGGGCGAGGCCTGTCGCCCATGGGGGGTCGGTGCTCGGCGGGATTGTTCTCGTACACGATGTCATTGCGGATCAGGCTGATACGGCCCTGGGCATTGACCTCGTTGACCTTGACTTCCAGCTCGTCGCCGATTTTAAGGACATCTTCCACCTTTTCCACCCGGTGGTTGGCCAGCTTGGAAATGTGGATCATGCCGTCCTTGCCGGGGGCAAGTTCCACAAAGGCGCCGAAGGCCTGAATGCCCACCACTTTGCCGGTGAACACATCCCCCACCTCGATGTCCTTGGCGATGCCCTCGATGATCTTGCGGGCTTTGTTGGCCGCAGCCTCATCGGGAGTAGAGATGAACACCCGGCCGTCATCTTCGATGTCGATCTTGACGCCGGTCTCGGCTATGATCTTGTTGATCATCTTGCCGCCCGGTCCAATGACCTCGCGGATGCGCTCGGGATTGATGGTGAAGCGGATGATCTTGGGCGCGAACTTGCTCAGGTTTGCCCTGGGCTGGCCCAGGCATTCCAGCATGATCTTGAGGATGTGCAGCCGGCCCTGGAGCGCCTGCGCCAACGCCTGCTTGAGGATGGGCCTGTCGATGCCCTTGATTTTGATATCCATCTGGATGGCGGTGATGCCGTTCATGGTGCCGGCGACCTTAAAGTCCATGTCGCCCAGGAAGTCTTCCAGGCCCTGGATGTCGGTCAGAACAGCCACCTTGCCGGATTCAGCGTCCTTGATAAGGCCCATGGCCACGCCGGCCACCGGCGCATGGATAGGCACAGCCGCGTCCATTAAGGACAAGGTGGAGCCGCAAACGGAAGCCATTGAGGAGGAACCGTTGCTGGACAATACTTCGCTGACAAGGCGCAGCGCGTAAGGGAATTCTTCTTCGGAGGGGATTACGGGCTCCAATGCCCGCTCCGCCAGCGCGCCATGGCCGATCTCCCGGCGTCCGGGGGACTTTAAGCGACCCGCCTCGCCGGTGGCGTAGGGGGGCATATTGTAGTGGTGCATGTAGCGCTTGAAGTCTTCGTTGGAAAGCCCGTCCAGCATCTGCGCCTCGCTGGTAGAGCCCAGGGTGGTGACGGTCAATACCTGGGTCTGACCACGGGTAAAGATAGCGCTGCCGTGGGTGCGGGGCAGAACGCCCGTTTCGCACCAGATGGGGCGGACTTCGGTAACGGTGCGGCCATCGGGACGGATGCCCTGCTCCAGGATCTTCTTGCGCATGATCTCTTTATTGAGATAATAGACGGCATCGTTCACTTCGGCTTCACGGCCGGGGAAGATGTCTTTGAAGTGAGCCATGACGTCATCTTTGGCGGCCTGCTCACGCTGCTGCCGCTCTTCGCGCACGGTGGTATCGAAGGTATAAACGCACTTGTCGTAGGCGTAGGCCCTAACGGCGTCCTTGATATCCTGGGCGGTGACGAAAAGCTTCACTTCTACTTTGGGCTTGCCGATCTCGGCGATGATGGTCTCCTGGAAGGCGATAAGCTTTTTGATTTCTTCGTGAGCATACATGATGCCTTCCAGCATCACTTCTTCGGAGACTTCCTTGGCCCCGGCTTCCACCATGAGGATGGCTTCCTTGGTGCCGGACACGGTCAGGTGCAGATCACTTTGAGCGCGCTGCTTTTCATCCGGGCAGAGCACGAATTCTCCGCCAATGCGGCCCACCACAACAGAGCCCGTAGGCCCGCCGAAGGGGATCTCGCTGATGGACAGGGCGATAGAGGAACCGATCATGGCCGGGATCTCCGGGGGCAGGTCGGTATCTACGGACAGGACAGTCGCAACCACCTGCACATCGTTGCGCATGCCCTTGGGGAACAAGGGGCGCAAGGGCCGGTCGATTAAGCGGCAGGTAAGCGTCGCCTTTTCGGTGGGACGGCCTTCACGCTTGATAAAACCGCCGGGGATCTTGCCTACGGCATAATGCTTCTCTTCAAAGTCCACGCTCAGCGGGAAAAAGTCCACGCCTTCGCGCACATTTTCGGACATAGTAGCGTTGACGATCACCACCGTGTCGCCATAGCGCACCAGCGCAGAGCCCGCCGCCTGCTGGGCATATTTCCCAAACTCCAGGGTCAGCGGCCGTCCCGCCAGGTCCATTGTATACGTTTTGTAATCCATGCCAATCTCCTTCACATCGTCCCGGGCGGCCCATCCGCCCTTTCTTTCTGACACGCCAGCCTGTTCATGCAAAGTCAGACTGGCACCTCTTGGACCCCAATGCGCTTTGGATCCCTTTGAAAAAGCCGCGCAGGGGTGCGCATGTTGCCATGAGCGCCACTGGCGGCTTCCACAAACAGTTTGACAAGACCAGGCTAACCCAGTCCACTGCAAACCTACGCGTCCGGCGTAACCAACGCATGGCGCAAGCCGCGGGATGCGTTTTACTTGCGCAGGTTCAACTGGTTGATCAGCGTACGGTACCGCTCGATGTCGGTCTTCCTCAGGTAATCCAGAAGGCCCCTGCGCTGGCCGACCATGAGCAGCAAACCGCGGCGGCTGTGGTGGTCCTTCTTGTTGATCTTGAGGTGCTCGTTTAAGTGGTTGATCCTTTCGGTGAGCAATGCCACCTGCACCTCGGGTGAGCCGGTGTCGCCTTCGTGGCGTCCATAGGTTTGGATGATTTCCGCCTTAGTCATGATGATAATCTCCTTTCACATCCATCGCCATGAACGAAGCAATGCGTCGGAGTGTCGCAAAACTGCGCCCATGGTTCAAAACAACGTCTTTCATTGTAGCATGAGTATCTTCATCTGTAAACAGATTCCGGCAATTTTTTTCCGCTG
This sequence comes from Bacillota bacterium, assembly GCA_023391725.1. GTDB lineage: Bacteria > Bacillota > Clostridia > Christensenellales > Aristaeellaceae > JAEWAH01. The sequence goes on from JAEWAH010000116.1 coordinate 5,503, forward strand.
GGCCAGCGACGTTAGTATACCCTTTAGGGAAAGGAATTATGGGATGCCGAAGTAATCCCGGGTAGCTTGCACATCACGGCCGATTTGGTCCTGCAGCGCCTGCATGCCGGAAAACCGCACTTCGTCCCGAAGGCGCTTTAAAAACGCCACCCGCACCTTTTGCCCGTAAAGATCTTCCTTATGGCCGATGAGGTGCGCTTCCAGCAGCACGCCGCCCCCGGGCACCGTGGGATGCAGGCCCAGGCTCACCACCGCGGGATATACGCCGCTTTGGGTGGTGACTTTTGCCGCGTAGATACCAAAAGAAGGCAGCGCCTTGTTTTTAGGAATCGCCACGTTGGCCGTGGGGAAGCCCATTACCCGGCCCAGGCCCTTCCCTCGCTCCACAACCCCTGTGACGGCATAGGGCCGCTCCATGAACCTGGATACCAGGTCCACCTTCCCTTGCGCCAACAGTTCGCGGACCCGGGTAGAGGAGACGATCTCATCAGCCACCTGCACGGGCGAGACAACGTGCAGCTCAAAGCCATACTTCTTGCCCAGCTTTTTTAGTAGCTTGGGGTCCCCTTCGCCGCCCCGGCCAAAGGTATAATTGAAGCCCACCACTACATGCTTGGGTGAAAAACGTTTGACAAGCCGGGCCACGTATTTTTTGGGGGACATGTCCATGGTCTTTTCATCAAAGGGGAGCGCCACCAAGGCGTCCACCTTGAGCTGCGACATGCGCTCGGCCCGCTCCGCCATGGTGGAAAGCATGGGCGGGACAGCCTTGGGCCGTATGAGGGCCAGGGGATGCTTCAAAAAGGTGCACACCACCACCGGCAGGCCTTCCAGGTCGCCCCACTCCCGGGCCGTGCGCAAAAGCCAGGCGTGGCCGGTATGCACGCCGTCAAACATCCCCAGCGCCAGTACGCAGGGCTTTTTCATATCCGCATCCGAAAATGTAAGGCGCATAGGATTCCTCCATGAATGATACTGGGTGCTTATGAGAGCAAAGAAAGTTGGATATATAGGATTCTGCTACTTGGATTTCCCATGAGAGAAGGGCTTTCTTATTCCCTCCGTCATCCTTCGGGTGGCACCTTCCCCGACTTGCCTTCCCCTTTAGGGGAAGGTGGCGCCGCAGCGCCGGTTGAGGGGAAGGTTAATACGAAGGAAGCGGATGAGGAAGGGTATTGGCGGTGAGGCCGTCGGAGTCAACCACCCCGACGCTGCGCGCCACCCCCGGAGGGTGAGCGAAGCGAACCTGGAGCCTGACGGAGGCGAAGCCGGAGGAAGGCGAAACACCGACCTAGCGCAGTGCCTGGAGGGCGAACGTAGTGAGTCTGGAGCAGCGGAGCGAAGCGGAACTGCGGAACACCGGGCAAGCGAAGTGCAGCACGGTCCGCATTGGGCGGTGCGCCGCAAGGGAGGGGATTGGATTACCCCACCATCGTCTGAAAGGCGAGGATATCCCCTTGCCGCCTTGCGATGCCCATGAAAGCATCTTTGACATACAGCCGCAGGAACGATCGTTCCTGGAGATCCACTTGGCCTTCAAAGGCGGAAAGAGGCAGCCTACCTCCGTTTTGGCAGATCTTTTCGAGTTCTTTGGCACATCCCCCCGGGGGATATGGGAAAGGGGCATATCCATGGGCAGCATGAAGTCCGCCAAATGCCCTTGTGCCACCGCGCTTTGCAGCTCCTCCAGCGTATGCGCCGTATGAATCGTAAACGCGCCGCTTTGGGTCCGTAAAAGAAAGCGCATGTGCGCGGGACATCCCACGGCCTTACCGATATCGTGGCAGATAGTGCGCACATACGTGCCGCGGCCGCAGTGGATGGAAAGGATCATGCCGTGGTTTTCCGTTTCCCGGATGATGGTGATGTCCTCCACCAGGATGGGCCGGGGATCCGCCAGGACCATTTCCCCCTTGCGGGCCAGCTCGTAGAGCCTGCGGCCATCCTGCTTTAAGGCGGAGAAACTGGGCGGTATTTGAAGGATCTCCCCCAGTAACCGGGGCAGGACGCCTTGCACATCCTCTATAGAAGGAAAGTTCTCCCCCCGAGCGATGACGTGGCCTTGGGCGTCCTGGGTATCGGTGGCAGCGCCGAACGCAATCTCCGCCACATAGGCCTTTTGCTTGTCCACCAGATAATCAAATAGCCTGGCGGCCTTCCCGGCCATCACCGGCAGCACGCCCGCGGCTTCCGGGTCAAGCGTTCCGGCGTGGCCTGCCTTCTCGCCGCCGATCAAGCGGCGGACAGCCCCCACCACCTGGCTGGAGGTCATGCCCGGGGGCTTTAATACGTTAAAATAACCGTTCATGATTCGTTTTCCATCAGGCTTTTTTCCATAGCCGCGGCCATGATCCCAGCAGCGCCGGGCAGCGATGCGTTCATGGTGCAGCCCGCCGCCAGGTCGTGACCGCCGCCGCCAAACTGGGAGGCGATCCTGGCCACATTGCACCCTTCTGCCGCGCGCAGGCTGAACTTGGTGCCCCCGTCTACCTCCCGGGCCAGGAAGGTCATTTTGACCCCGGCGATGTCCATGCCGTAATTGACGATGGACTCCGCATGCTCAGGTCTCGCGCCGCAGTCTTCCAAATCCGCAAGCGTCAGCTGCATCCCCGTCAGCTGCCCGTCATGAAAAAAGGTGAGGGTAGACAGCGCGCGGGAAAGCAGTTGTACCTGCTCCCGGCTGCGCTCACGAAACAGATGCCTTGTGAGCCTGGCAATGGGCAGGCCGCAGCTCATCAGCTCCCCCGCCACCTGGAAGGCGTCGGAGGTCGTATTGCTAAAACAGAAATTGCCCGTATCCGTCGCAATGGCGGTATACAGGCATTGGGCGATGTCGCTGTCCAGGGATACACCCAACTCATGGATTAGTTCATAAATAAGCACGCCTGTGGCGCTGGCGTTTTCCGCAACCACGTTGATGTCGGCATAGCCGGGGTTGGTGCCGTGGTGGTCGATTTGAATCGTCTTGCGGGTGGCAAAAAACAGCGGCGCGCAATCCCCCAGCCGGAGGCGGTCGGATACGTCCACTGCGATGGCCAGATCAAAGGTCGTGCCCTTCAATTGGTCCGGTTTTTTGATTTCCCCTGCGCCGCGCAAGAACATCAAAAGTTCCGGCACGGTATCCGCGCAAACGGCCTGTGCCTGCTTGCCCATTTTATGAAGCGCGTTTAAGAGGGCCAAGGTGCTGCCGACGGTATCCCCATCCGGGGAGACGTGGGCGCACAATAAGACCCGCTCTGCCTTGTGAATGGCGGAAAGCAGGTCTTCCGGGAAACTATTCGTCTTTGTCGGACGGCTCTTCCTCATCTATCGTGTTTCCTTCCGGCTCTTTTGTGAGCACTTGGTTCAGCACATCCGCGATATGGACGCCGTAGGCAATATTCTGATCCCTGACAAAAATGATTTCCGGGGTGTAGCGAATGGCCATGCTCCGCCCCAACTCCCGGCGGACGTACCCAGCCGCGCCTTTTAAGGCGGCCATGACGCCCGCAGCCTTGTCTTCCTCCAGGATGCTCACATAGATCCTGGCATAGCGAAGATCACGGGTCACGTCGGCCCGGGTGACGCTAAAGGTGCCTGAAATTCTCGGATCGTTCAGGTCGTTGCGGATGATCCGATCTACCTCGCGCTGCACCTGATCGCCGATGCGGTCATTACGAAAACTCACTTTGGTTCCTTACCTTTCTGGATCATGACGCTTGCTTCCTTCGGAAGGGATCACAATCGTCGGGGCAATAGATTTCGCTCCTACGGGAGAGACCAGGGCTTTCCGCTCGCCCTGGACCTTCGGAGGCATCTACTTACATAGATAAAGCAAAACCCCGGGGGGAGCAACGAGGGGGCCGAAGCCCCCTCGTTTGGAATCGGCTCGGGTGGCTCTGCCACCCGGAAGGGGGGTTTGCGGAGCAAACATTCCTTGCGCTTTACACCGGCCGTGGGCCAGGGTGAGGGAATTTATCCCCGAACCTAGAGCCAGCCGAAGGGCAAAGCCCAAGGGGGCGGAACACTGACCGAACGAAGTGAAGGGCAGTGCGAAGGCCCACAGGTGAACAGGTGAAAAGGGAAGAATCGAGAAAAGGGCGAAGCCCTTTTCTCGAAACGCGTTAGCGTTCAATCTCCTCCTGGGTGAAGCATTCGATGACGTCGTTTTCCTTCACGTCATTATAGCCTTCCAGCCCGATACCGCATTCATACCCGGCGGCCACATCCCTGGCGTCATCCTTGAAGCGCTTGAGGGAGGAAAGCTTGCCTTCGAACACCACCACATGGTCGCGAAGGAGCCGGACGGAGGCGTTGCGCTGCATTTTGCCATCCTGCACATAGCAGCCGGCGATGGTGCCCACGCCTGTGATCTTGAAGGTATTGCGCACTTCGGCATGTCCCAGCACAACTTCCTTGAACTGGGGCGCCAGCAGGCCCTTCATGGCCTTTTCGATATCCTCGATGGCCTGGTAGATGATGCGGTACAGCCGTACGTCGATCTCTTCCCGCTCGGCGGCCTCACGGGCGCTGTTGTCCGGGCGGATGTTGAACCCGATGATGATCGCGTTGAAAGCAGAGGCCAGGTTCACGTCGTCCATGGTGATGGCGCCAACACCGCTGTGCAGCACGCGCACCTTCACTTCGTCGTTGGACAGCTTCTCCAATGCCTGCTTCACAGCTTCCACGGAGCCCTGCACGTCGGCCTTGATGATGAGGTTCAGGTGTGTGACCTTGCCCGCATCGATCTTGGAGAACAGATTGTCAAGGGTTACCTTGGCACTGGCGGAGACACGGGCGGCCTTGACCTTTTCACGCCGTTCCTCGGCCACCTGACGGCTCAGGTGATCGTCGCCAACGGCCATCATGTCGTCGCCAGCCGAAGGTACTTCGTTGAAACCGGAGACCTCCACCGGCACAGAGGGGCCTGCTTCTTCCACCCGCTCGCCCCGGTCGTTGACCATTGCGCGGACACGGCCCGAGGC